>RKSK01000163.1 GCA_007570915.1 Cenarchaeum sp. | reverse complement strand
CGGCTCCGCCTTTTGCCGCGGCATCGGCGGCCCGCCAGGGTCCCCCTATAGATCTGTTTGGCCCGGATCAGGCGCGGGGGTCACTTTTGGGATGTGTGATGCTCTCCGCCATAAGGCTGCTGCGTTCACAGTATGGCAGATACCTGGACAAAAGGGCCACCTGGGCAGCACAGCAGATAGAGAGCATAATAATTGACGCAGGCATGCCCGGAGAGGAGGAAAGAGACGATAGTCGCGCGGAGCTGCTGGGCCGCCAGATAGCGGCCATAAGGGGCGGAATGCTGGACATAGACGACCCGCGCCTGCGCGCCGTGCGAGAGGCGCTGTAGGGGCCGCGCGGGCCGTCCCGCCTCACAAGGTTATTACGCGGGGGCCCGCGGGCGCGCGCGCGTGAGGGTCGCCATAGCGGGGATCGGCGTCGCGGGGAGCTACCTGGCCTCGAGGCTCAAGCGCGAGCACGACGTCGTCGGCTTTGAGCGCATGAGGGCCGACAGGCACGACTCGATATGCGCGTGGGGCACGTGCCGCACAAAGATGGCCGAGCTCTGCGCGCTCTCGGGCGTCGACTTTGCGAAGTATGTCACGCACGACGGGAGGAGGATGCGCGTCGAGGTCGACGGCCAGGAGGGCTTCCACATCGGCCTCGGCGGCCTGTGCACGTACGACAAGATCGGCCTCATACGCGACCTCGTCGACGGCTGCGAGGTCCGCTACGGCAAGGCGCCGGCGCTGGCGGACCTCGAGGCCGAGTTTGACGTCATTGTAGACTGCACGGGCTTTCACAGATCCTACCTGCCGAGGATACGCGACGACTTTTACCTGCCGACGTACGAGCACAGGGTGGAGTACGACAGCGGCGCGCCTTACGACGACTTTTACATCAGGCCGTTTAGGGGAATGTCGGGGTACTTTTGGTACTTTCCGCTGGGGAAAAACGCCGCACACATAGGCGCCGGCGACTACAACAGGGCGCACGTCGACGAGACGAGGAGGTTCATGGAGGAGCACGGCGGCCGCATAACAAAGACCGTGGGGAGGCCCATAAGGCTCGCGACGCCGGGCAGGTGCATGCCCTACAGCCGCGGTAAGGTCGTGGGCGTCGGCGAGTCCATAGGGACCGTCTTTCCGCTGCTCGGCGAGGGGATAATACCGAGCATGGTCTGCGCGGACAT
This sequence comes from Cenarchaeum sp., assembly GCA_007570915.1. GTDB lineage: Archaea > Thermoproteota > Nitrososphaeria > Nitrososphaerales > Nitrosopumilaceae > JAHRAL01. The sequence goes on along the minus strand of RKSK01000163.1, from coordinate 12,542 downwards.
TTTCGCGAGGAACGTCGGCGACGTCGCGGCGTACGAGCGCGAGGTCCGCGAGCACTTTGCGATATACGAAAGGGTGTTCAGGTTTGTCCACGCGAAGCTCATGGGCAGGTTTAGCATGCTACGCCAGGGCTTTGACATGCTCGCCATATACAGGTACATGAAGCGCAACGAGGCGCGCTTTGGCATGGACATAGAGATGCGCAACCTCGCCAGGGTCGCGCGCGCCTAGTGCATCGCCGAGGCGCCGTACCCCTCGCGCGCCGTGCGCGCGTACGCCATGTTGTAGCGCACGATAATGTCGGCATACTCCTCAAGCGTGGGGCGCATCTCCTCGACGGACTCGGCAAGGTAAAACCCGGGGCAGTCCCCCGTGAACTGGAACGCCGCGTGCACGCTCGCGGCGCCGCGCTCTGCCTGCAGCCACGTCGCGAACGGGTAGAGGTAGCAGACGCCGGGCCTGCCGGGGTGCAGCGTGCACGCGCCGTCGCCGCCGAGGAAGCGGCAGGGTATGCGCGTGCCGTCGTCCGCGGCCGTCTCGGACGCCGAGCGCTTGAGGTTGACGCTCGTCATCGTCGCAGACGATGGCCCGGAGGGCCCGGGCGCGGACCACGTCGAGGTTATCGTCTCGGCGGCCACAAACTCGGACGTCCTTGCGTACTTGAGGCCGCTTCCTATCGTGATGAGGTCGTCTGACGTCAGCGGCAGGCGGCCCTGCCGAGAGCAGCAGTTCGTGCAGTCCGGCCAGCGGCACCCCCACAGGACAACGCGCGAGGCCGACTCTATGTATGGTATGTGGTAGGTGACCGAGCGGACCCGCAGCGTGCGCTCGCTGACGGGGCCGGCCCTGCCGAGCGTGAGGTCGCGTATGGCCGGCTCGACCTCCCAGCCGGCCGCCTCGAGGGCGTCTAGGGACGCCCTGACCTCCTCCTCCTGCCTCGCCGGCACGCGAACCAAATATAGCGCGGGCGTTATAACGCTAATGGCAAATGAGCGCCAAGGGCAAGTACGCGCTGGCCACCGAGAGGAGGCGCCTCGTGTGGGCCCGCGTCATATGGCCACTCGTGCTGGAGCTCGGCGAGCCGTCCTTTACGCTGGCCCAGTACAGGGCAAAGAGGGCCGCGGCCTGCTCGGGGGGCGAGACGCGCGCGGCCTCGAGGGGCCTGGCATCGCTGGCCCAAAAGGGCGTCCTGCTGCGCGAGGGCGACCTCTACTCGATACACTACCGCCTCGTCCCCTACCTGCGCATGGGGGCCGAGTGCGACTATGCGACTGCGATGCACGAGGCCGGCAGGCTGTGAGGGCGGGGGCAGGAACCGCTCAAACACCTATATACCCTCGATATTGCGGCCCGCCGGTGTCTAACGAAACCAAGTCCACATCGAGCACTATGCACAGGGGCACTAGGATCTCAGGAGTTCCTATGAGGCCAATGATCTCCGGCGTTCCACAAACCAATATTTATGAGGGCGTCTGTGTCACACAAACCACCCAACCTCAAGGAGACGTAGTGCCTATTGACAATGTCTCCGAATGAACAGGGCGGTGCCACGTCGCTTGATTTTGAAGTACTTAAAGAGCCATGGAACATATACCAAGTTTCTGATGGAACAAAATTGAGAATTCGCATAGTGCGCAGGGACGTTCGCCGCGTCATGGACGGAAATGTGCCAGAATACATTCCTGATGCCCGTATAATTACTGCCGTGATTTGTGCGCCTGAACTAAAAGGGACTCCCTCTGCTGCGCCAAGCGGCGGGGAGCGGCGGCAAAGCATAGAGCGGGCGGACATCCCCTTTGAGACAATAGCTCATGACAATAACGCTACTTGCTCGACGATGGCACGCGCATAAGGACACATTTCAACCTAAATGAAATTTCGAGGACATCCATATACGACGCCAATGGGGATCGCGTGTACAACATAAACCACAACACTGCCAAGAACATAAAGCTGGCGCCGCAGTACAGCCACCAGGCATAGCACGCCGTCTCCCAACACCGCACCATGAAATTACACTCCTCTGTTGGGCGTCCGCCCCTGAAGACGCGGTTCGTGCCGTTCCGCAGCCGTCGTGGGTTCATGGCGTGGAAAGCACGCATGCAGGCACGGCACGCCGCTTTGCGGACAAAGGCGAAAGGGGCCCGCGTGCGCGCGGTCGGACGCCATGCGTGTTCACGGGCAGATCATGCCCCAAAGGCCCGCCACAGGTTTGCGGTTCTGGCGTTTTGACGTCCTGGCCTCTCCGCCGGCCCACGGAGCCGGATCCGGCCCTTGCCCTGGAATGCGCGCCGGGCGGGCGGGCGCCGCGCCGGAGGCTCCCCGACGCCCATGCGCAATCCCGGCAGGCCGCCCACGGTTCCGCAGCCCTCTCCGGCCCCGGCCGGCGCCCCGGCCAATCACGTTTATACAGACGCGCCCCCGCGCTGCCCGCCGTTGGCAGAAAAGGACGACTATGCGTGCTGCATCGCGTGCGGCGAGCTCCTCAGCGCGTGCAGGTGCGTGTGCGAGTTTTGCGGCGAGCGCGACGGGTGCGAGTGCGCCCTCTTTGACTCGGCCACGGGGGGCGGGTAGGGCCATGGCGGGCAGGGTTGACGTGTCATGGCTAGTCGGCGGCCCGCAGGGGAGCGGAGTGGAGTCGGCGGCCGGCATATTCTCCGGCGCGTGCGCGTCGATGGGGTACCACGTGTTCGGCAAGCGCGAGTTCTACTCTAACATAAAGGGCGAGCACAGCTATTTCGTGGTCAGGGCCTCGAGCGGCGAGGTCCGGTCCAACGTCAGCGGCGCGGACATCATGGTCGCCTATGACACCGAGACCATGCTGCGCCACCACGCCGACGTGCGCGGCGGCACGATAATCTACGACTCGGGCATGCAAAAGGCGATGATATCCGACGTGGCCACGATGGACAGAGACTATGCCGCGCGCCTCGGGGCGGAGCTCGCCGGCGCCGGCAGGCCGGAGGGCGTCGAGGGCGCAGTCGCCGCCGCGCGCGGGGCCGGGACCGCCGTCCACGCCGTCTCGTTTCGCGCCATACTCTCCTCGCTCGCCGAGGAGGCCGGAAACCCGAGGCTGCGCGGCATGACTCGCATGTTCAACGTAATCGGCGCGTCCCTCTCGATGGCGGCCCTCGGGATCCCCGAGGAGGCCACGCGCGCGGCCATCAGGCGCGCGTTTGCCGCAAAGCCCGAGGTGGCCAGGCTAAACGAGATGGCCGCCTCGCGCGCGTACTCGGCCGCGCGGTCCGAGGTGGGCCGCGCGCGCGCCACGCTCGCGCCGCGGGGCGGCCCGCGCGAGGGCACGATGCTCGCGCAGGGGTACCACGGGACGGCGATCGGCAAGATCGCCGCCGGCTGCCGCTTCCAGTCGTACTATCCCATAACGCCGGCGTCCGACGAGAGCGTCTACCTAGAGTCCCACGTCGAGCTCGGCGTGGCCGGCAGCCGGCCCGGCTCGACGCTCGTCGTCCAGTGCGAGGACGAGATCAGCGCCATTGGCATGGCCATAGGGAGCTCGATCGCCGGCGCGCGCTCGTCGACGTGCACGTCCGGCCCCGGCTTTTCGCTCATGGCCGAGTGCCTCGGGTGGGCGGGGATCAACGAGGTCCCCCTCGTCATCACGCTCTACCAGCGCAGCGGGCCGGCGACTGGCCTGCCGACGCGCCACGGCCAGGACGACCTGCTCTTTGCGGTCCACGCCGGCCACGGCGAGTTCCCGAGGATCGTCTACGCGTCCGGCGACGTCGAGGAGAGCTTTTACGACACGGCGCGCTGCTTTAACTATGCCGACGTCTACCAGGTGCCCGTCATACACATGATGGACAAGTACCTCGCGAGCACGATACTCACGTGCAGGCGCTTTGAGGCCTCGAGGGTGTCCATAGACCGCGGGAGGCTGCTCACGCGCCGGGCCGGCGAGGGCTACCGCAGGTTTGCCCTCGGCGGCGACGGGATATCCGAGCGCGCGCGCCTCGGCGTCGAGGGGGCCGAGTTTTGGTGCACGGGCGACGAGCACGACGAGGCGGGCCACATAACGGAGGACCCCGTGGTCCGCGCCGAGATGATGCGCAAGAGGCTCTCGCGCGAGGGCCTCGCGCTGCGCGCCATACCCGACGCCGAGCAGGCCACGCTTTACGGCTCCGGCGAGATCGCCATAGTCTCGTGGGGCTCGACAAAGGGCCCCATACTCGACGCGCTCGAGGAGGTCCGCGCCGGCGGCGGGCCGGAGATGCGCTTTGTGCAGGTGAAGATGCTCCACCCCTTCCCCGCGTCGTACGTGGCGCACCTGCTGGAGGGCGCGACGACCATCGTCGACGTCGAGTCAAACTACACGGGCCAGCTCGGCGCGCTGTTCGCGCGCAGCATGGGCCGCGAGCCGGACCACTATATACTCAAGTACACGGGGCGCGCGATGACGAGCACGGAGCTCGCCGGCGCGCTGCGCAGGGTCGCCGGCGGGACGGCGGGCAGGAGGGAGGTCCTGACGTATGGCGCCTAGCCTCTCCGACTACAAGACGGGCGTCCACAACGACTGGTGCCCGGGGTGCGGCGACTTTGGCATACTCAACGCGATCCAGATGTCGCTCGCCGAGATGGGCGTCGCGCGCCACGAGGCGGCGATATTCTCCGGGATCGGCTGCTCGGGCAAGACTGCCCACTTTGTCAACGTCACCGGCATACACACGCTCCACGGGCGCGTCCTGCCCTTTGCGCAGGGCGCGGCCCTGGCAAACCCCAACATGAGGATAGTCGCCGTCGGCGGCGACGGCGACGGCCTGGGCATAGGCGCGGGCCACTTTGTCGCCGCCGGCAGGCGAAACGTCAACATGGCGTACATCATATTTGACAACGGCGTGTACGGCCTCACAAAGGGCCAGGCGTCGCCGACGCTAAAGCTCGGGACAAAGACAAAGTCGCTGCCCTCGCCCAACGTAAACTATAACGTGAATCCCGTGGGCCTCGCCGTGACAAGCGGGTTCACGTTTGTCGCGCGCGCGTACTCGTACGACGTGCGGCAGCTAAAGGACATCATAAAGGCCGCGATCGCGCACGAGGGCCTCGCGTTCGTCGACGTCCTCTCGCCGTGCCCGACGTACAACGACATAAACACGCGCGACTGGTACGCCGGCGGGGGCACGGGGGGCGGCGACGGGGCGGAGCGCCACTCGCGCATATACAGGCTCGAGGACGAGGGGTACGACCCCGTGGTCCACTTTGCCGGCGCCGGCGAGCTCAACGAGAAGCTCGGCCAGGCGCTCTCGAGGTCGCTCGAGTGGGGCGAGCGCATACCCACGGGGGTGTTCTACCACAACGAGACCGTCACGCCCTACGACGGCCGCATACGCGACCAGATACGCAACTATGCCGAAAACCCGCCGGCCCTGCAGGCGATCGAGTCCGGCGGGCGCGCCACGACCGACGTCTCGCCCATGCTGGACGAGCTTGCCGCCTAGCGGCGCGCAAAGGCTTTTACAAAACGCGCCGCGGCCCGCGCGCCGGCGATGGGCGGCGGCCTCGTGGCGAAGGTGGAGTACTGCGGCGTGTCGCCCTGGGAGGTCGAGGTCGCCCACGAGTGCCTCGGGGCCGTCTTTGAGCTCGACGAGTCCGAGGCGGGCATGCCCGAGGGCGGCGCCGCGGGCCGGCTGCGCATCGGCCTGCCCGTGGCCTTTGGCGACGGGTTTTTCGAGTGGTTTGGGCTGAGGAGGTGGGAGAGGCTAAAGGCCCTCCTCGGCGAGATGAAGCGCAGGCGCGGCGGCCGCGCCGGCTCGCTCGAGGTCCGCATCGACTTTGCCGGCGAGCCGCAGGTCTCCTTTGTCGTCGACTCGGCCGACAGGGGCCTCTTTGCGAACTCGCTCGAAAAGATCGACTATGTCCCCGAGACGATGCCCCACCACCTCGCGGGCCGGCCCGCGGGGGGGCCGCTCGTCTACAGGTTTGGGGCGCACACGAGGAGGTGGGCGCCCGAGCCCCCGCGCGGGGGCGGCGCCGGGGCGCCGGGGGGACCCTCAGGCGCGCGCGGCGCCCGGTAGGCAGGAAAACTATATAACGTCCCCCCCGCGGGCGGGGGGCACCGTGAACACAAGCAGCACCAGGGCACTAGTTGTCGGGCTGGGCGCGATCCTCGCGCTCGGCACGGCCGGCTTTGACTGGGTCGAGTTCGTCGTTCCCTCCGCGGAGGCCCACGGCGTCCAGGCGCAGCTCCAGAGCCGCTTTGTGCAGATCAGGGGCGAGGAGTTCAGCGGCCAGTCACTCACGACGGGCGAGACGCTCTGCCTAGAGGGCGAGCTCGTGAGCCTCGTCGAGAGGGACCTGCGCGGCTGGATATCCATATTCGCCGAGTCGACGAACGCCGGCAACCGCTGGGAGATCCAGTCGAGGGACCCGCCGGGCAACGTCTTTGACCTCGCAGGCAACGAGATAATGCCCTACAGGATTTGCGCGATGGCCCTCGAGCCTGGCGCATACCACGTCCACACGCAGCTCAACGTGGCAAGCGTTGGGCCCGGGCTCGGCCCTGGGCAGACCGTCATAGTCGACGGCGAGCACATCATAAAGCCGATCCCGTACACAAACATCGCATACCAGTCGATAATCATCGGCGTCGGCTATGTGATAACGTTTGCGACGCGCCCGTGGCAGGTAATCTGACCACAATCTAACTTTTTGGCCCGCCCGGCGCCCCCCGTGGGCGCAGGGGAGGCCGCGCGCGCCCCTTGCGGCCGCCGGCCTGCGCCGCGGCGGCCCCGTTGAATATACTTAAATAGGCACTTTTTGGCGCCTCGCGCGTTGAAGCGCGGAGCGGCATTCGTCATCGCGGCCATGGCGGCGGCCGCGCTCCTCGGATCCCAGCCGGCGATGGCCCAGAGCGGCATCGTCTCGCCGGTCATAGTCCCCATCACGATAGAGACCGACGCCCTCGAGTACACGCACTCGGCTACGATCGAGGTCAACGGGGCCGTCAAGAACTACAACGAGCGCTTCGAGGTCACGCTGGCCGTGATCAGCCCGCAGGGCAACCGCGTCAACATACAGCAGCTTGAGGTCGACCCCGAGACGAACCGCTACTCTACCACCATCAGCACGGCCGGCCCGCTGTGGAACTATGACGGGCGCTACACGATAGAGGTCCAGTACGGCGTCGGGTCCGGCGCGAGCAACAAGGCCCACGTCGACCTTGTCGGCAGCGGCATCACAAACCCGGTGAGGGAGGCCATGCCGGAGGAGGACACCGGCGCCATGATGGGGCGCGAGTGCGCGGCCAACGAGCTCGCCGTCGGCGACGACTGCGTCAGGTACACGATAAGCGGCGGCAGCGTCATTGGCGCCTCGACGTCGTTTGCCGGCGAGGGCGGCGGGACCTCGATGCTCATCGAGGTCAACTCTATGGAGCCCGGCACGCTCACCGTCTCGCCGGACCGGCCCGCATGCACTGCCGATGACGGCTATATCGTGCTCGTCGACGGGCAAGAGTGGGACGACTATAACGTGCTCACCGACAGCATAGCCGTCAGCCTCAACGCCGGCGCGAGCAGCGTCGAGGTTATCGGCGCGTGCGTCGTGCCCGAGTTTGGCGCGCTCGCCGCCGTCATCCTTGTCGTTGCGGTCGCCGCGGCCATTGTCGCCACGGGCAGGGGCCGCGTCGGCATTATGCCAAAGTACTAGGGCAGTGCGCGCATGGCCATGGCCGGCGTGGGGCTCATCTCGGCGGCCACGGCGGCGGCGCTGCTCCTTGCCCTTGTCGCCGCGCCGGCGGCCGCGCAGACGATCACGCTCGTCGAGCTTGACCCCGTGTACGAGAGGGGCGACAAGATTGTCATATCCGGCAGCGTCGAGCCGCGCGTCGGCGAGATACCCGTGACGATACAGGTGAAGCGCGGCAGCAACGTCATAGCCGTCGACCAGCTAAAGGTCTCGCGCGACGGGTCGTTTGCGACGATAATAAACACCGACGGCGACGTCTGGGAGGTCGGCGCGCACAGCGTGCAGGCGGCCTACCAGCAGGGGGCCACGGCGAGGCAGGAGTTTGAGATCAGCTCCATGCCCGTGGAGGCCGGCCCGGAGGCCGTCGAGGGCGCGTCCACCGTCGACCTCGGCGACGGCGAGGAGGGGAGGATACAGTACACGATAACCGGCGGGACCGTGACCGACATGGCCCTGAGCCGCGAGGGCCTGGGCCTGACCGTCTACGTCAGCGCCGAGTCGGCAGGCACGATATCGCTCACGGCGAGCAGGGCGTACTTTGACGCGCGCGCCGACGGCTGCGAGGGCGCCGACGAGGAGTTTATCGTCATAGTCGACGGCAGGCAGGTCGACCACACGGTCGAGCGCGGCGAGTCCGAGAACGTCATAGGCGTGGACTTTTTTGAGGACGAGGGCCGCATACAGATAGTCGGCACGTGCGTCATACCCGAGTTTGGCGCGGCCGCGGTCGCGCTCGCCGCCGCCTCGGCGGCGGCAGTCGCCGCCGCGGGCCTCGGCGCTAGAGGCCGTACTTTTGCCTGAGGGGCGAGACGCGCCGCAGCTCGGCTACGCACGAGACGAGCGCCTCGAGGGCCTCGTCGACCTCGGCGCGCGTGTTCTGCGGGCCTATCGTGACGCGCAGCGAGCCGTCGATCTCGTCCCTCCCGAGGCCCATCGCGCGCAGCACGTGCGACTCTTTTTGCGTGTGGACCGAGCACGCCGAGCCCGTCGAGGCGGCGATGCCGTGCTCGTCGAGCTTTATGATGAGGTCCTCGCCGCGCACGCCGAGGAACGCAAAGTGCGCGTTGCCCGGCAGGCGCCGCGAGGCGTCGCCGTTCAGCGACGAGTGCGGTATGCGCCCGGCGACGCCGGCGACTAGCGCGTCGCGCATCGAGGACACGCGCGCGGCGTCGCCGGCCATGCGCTCGGCGGCCACCGCGCACGCCTCGCCAAACCCCGCGATCGCCGCGACGTTCTCGGTCCCCGAGCGCAGGCCGCGCTCCTGGCCCCCGCCGCGCACGACGGGCACGGGCCGCAGGCCGTCGCGCACGTACAGCGCGCCGGCCCCCTTGGGCCCGCCGATCTTGTGCGAGGAGACGGACATGAGCGACACGCCCAGGCGCGCGGCGTCGAGCGGGACCTTGCCGGCGGCCTGTACCGCGTCGGTGTGGAGCGGCACGCCGCGGCGCGCGCATGCGGCGGCGACCGCGGCGATGTCCTGGACCGTGCCGACCTCGTTGTTGGCCGCCATGACCGAGACGAGCGACGTGCCAGGCGCGATCGCCGCCTCGACGTCGGCGGGGTCCACGATCCCGTCGCGGCCCGCGCCGACGCGCGTGACGGCGTGGCCCTCGGACTCTAGCTGCGCGCACGGCTCGAGGACCGCCTCGTGCTCGATCTGCGTGGTGACGACATGCGAGCGCGGCCTCGCGCGCGCGATCCCGAGTATGGCCAGGTTGTTCGACTCCGTCCCGCCCGACGTGAGCACGACCTCGTGCGGCGCGGCCCCGACGAGCGCGGCGACCTTGGCGCGCGCGGCGGCGACGGCCCGCGCGGCCTCGCGCCCGCTGCGGTGTATCGACGACGGGTTGCCAAAGGACCCGCGCAGGTGCGGCATCATGGCCCCAAGGGCCCTCTCGTGGACCGGCGTCGAGGCGGCGTTGTCGAGGTAGATCATCCCCTGTTGGCCCCCCCTGGCGAGTAGCCGCGCTCGTCTACCTCGACCTCCGAGTAGCCTATGGCCCGCAGGCCGGGCCCGAGCGAGGCCATCGCGCCGCGCAGCGCGCCGAGGCTCTCGCGCGGGACCTCTATGCGCGCGCTCGAGGCGCCCGTGTCGCGCACGCGCACGGTGCCGACCTGCGCGGCCTGCCTGACCATCCTCTCGGCGACCTCTATCCTCGCGAGCCTCTCGGCGGTCACGCGCCGGCCCCAGGGGATCCTCGAGGCCAGGCACGAGTTGGCGGGCCGGTCGGAGGCCGAGAGGCCCGCGGCCCGCGCGGCGGCGCGCACGCCCCCCTTTGACATGCCCACCTCGGCGAGCGGGCTGCGCACGCCGGCGGCGCGCATCGCCTCGAGGCCCGGCCTATAGTCGCCCATGTCGCCCAGGTGCGTCCCGTCGACGATGACGTCGGCCCCGAGGCGCGCGGCGGCCTCGCGCAGGCGCCCCCCGAGCTCCGCCCTGCAGTGGAAGCAGCGGTCAGGCGCGTTTGCCGCGTACGACTCGTTGAGGAGCTCGTCGTACCGTATGACGACGTGCTCCATGCCAATCTCGGCGCACGTGAGGCGCGCCGCCTCGAGGTCGTCGCGCGGGAGGGCCTGGTAGTCGGCCGTGAGGGCCACGGCGCGCGGCGAGGCCCTGCGCGCGGCGTACGCGACCAGCGCGCTGTCGACGCCGCCGGAGAGCGCGACGAGCGGGCGCGCGCGGCCCCCAAACCACGACACCAGCTCCCCGACGCCTGCCATCACGCCCCCCCCGCGACGGCCCCGTCCACGAGGCGCCTGGCCTGCGCGAGCGGCATGCCGAGGCTCGCGGCCACGCGCGCGACGTCGTCGTGCTCTACCCTCGGCGGCGCGCCGCGCGCGGCCTTGTACCTGACCTCAAAGTCGCGGCCCCCGACGCTCACGCGCGCGGTCGCCGAGTCGCGCCTCGCCACGACTCAAGCACCCTCACCGTGTCGGCCGTCCGCGCGGCGTCCTCCTCGCCGCGGACCGCCTTTAGCACGTTGGGAAACCCCTCGTGGTCGGCGCTCCCGGCCCCGTACCCGACGGCCGCGGGGCAGAGCGGCGGGTAAAACCGCACGCACTCGGAGGCGAGGCTCACGAGCATGCTCGCCCCCGTCGGCGTCGTGAGCTCGGAGGCCGCCGGCCCGCCGCGGATCTCGATCCCGCGGCCGCGGAATATCTCGAGTATCGCGCCGGCCGGGTTTGACGCGGTCCCGTGCGAGAACTCTAGGAGGCCGCCGCCGACTGCGACCGGCGTGCACACGACGCGCCCCCGCAGCGCGCCGAGGTCGTCGAGCGCTATGGCCGTGCCGAGTATGTCGACTAGCGTGTCGACGCCGGCGGCCTCGTGCAGGTGGACGGACGACGCCTCCACGCCGTGGACCGCCGACTCGGCGGCGATCAGCGTGCGCGCGCTTGACGCGGCAAACGCCGCGGCCCGCGGCGACAGGCCGCACGCGGCGGCCGAGGAGGCGATGCGCGCCTCGAGCTCCGTGGCCGCGCGCGAGTGCGGCGCGCCCGAGGACTCTACGCGCAGGGCCGTCGCCTCTAGGCCGCGCCGCCTGACGCGCTCAAACGATATCCCGCGCAGCTCCTCGCCTCCGAGGCCCGAGGCCGCGCGCATCACGCCGGACTCTACCCTCGAGGCGTCGGCCCCCATGTGGACCAGCGAGCAGAGCAGCATGTCGCCGGATATGCCGGCCACCTGCGCGTCTATGACGAGCGCCATCGCGGGGCCGGCCGGCCCAAAAATGATATAAATTGTTGGGGAGGGGCCGGCGGGGCCGCCCCAACGCACATATCTGGCAGGCCGGCCCGCCTCGCGCATGCAGGTCGCGGTGAGGCGGCTGGGAAGGCTCAGGGGCCCCGAGGGCCTCGAGGGCGCGCTGCGCTCCATGATGCTAGAGGGCAGCCTGCGGACGTACATCATGGACATGGCGGGCGGGGGGCTTCCCAGGAGCAGGTACCCCGGCGCAAAGTGCGGCGTCAGGAGTGCCGGGACAGGGGGCGCCCACATACTAGAGTGCGGAGGCGCGCCCCCGCGCGAGTTCTACCTTGACTTGCGCGCAGGTCGGTTCTGCATGCTGCACACGGACGGGGAGGCTGGCGCCGACGAGGCGGTTCGGCTTGTGGCCAGCACGACGCGGCTGCGCCGCGCCTGCGTTGGACCCGGCATGCTAGAGGCGATCTCCGGGGGCGCAGCTGCCGGCCGGAACGGCAGCCGGCGTGCGGCGCGCGGGTCGATCCGGGTGGAGCGGGCTGCCGCGGACGGGGGCGCAAGCGCCAACGTGCGCTGGGACGGGGCCATACTCTCCACGGGCGGCACGTCAATACGCGCGCACCTGGGGATCGCCGGCGAAGTCAGGGACGCGTATGCGCAAATGTGCGGCAACATTGAGGGGATCCGCGGCAGAATTCCCGTGAAACGAGGAGGAACGACCCACCATGTCGGCCGCGTTATAGGCTTTGAGCCCTCCAGGCCCATAAAGGACATCCCTGGCCTTGCCAGCGAGGTGTTTACCGGCAAGCCCCCGCTTTCAATGGGGGGCAGCTGTCTCAAGATAGGCGATGGCCACTATGCGATTACGGTGGCCGATCGGGAAAACGCCGAGTACCTTCACATAAACGTGTCCCCCCACGCGTTTCGCGTGGGCATAAGCTCAGAGTGGGCAGGCGCAACCGTCCTTCGCCTGTTCGGGCACATGCAGCTATACCACGACCCTGGCCTGGCATGCCCCATGGCTGCTGGAGCGCACGGTGGATAGCCACACGCTGCTGGCAAACAAGGTGCTCAACATGGTCTCCGAGGCCGGCGAAGGCTGGCCAACAACCATGCAAAAGTATGGCTATGCCGTGCGCGCCA
>RKSK01000204.1 GCA_007570915.1 Cenarchaeum sp. | reverse complement strand
GTGATTGCAAGCGGCCTTCCTTCAAAGGCCGCGTGTCCGTTTTGTGAGGCGCCCATGCGACATTTTTCGACATTTGTGATCATTTCACCATATTCCCGTTTGCAGTCCATTACTATGTCCAGGTGGTTCTCGATGGACTTTCCGTGCTTTATTGAAAAGTACCCCGTGTTGGCTATGCGTTCCTCGACGTAGGCGTCGGCGGGCTTTTTTGGCCCCCTGCGCACGTCGATAGCCTCGTGAGACAGCAGCCTGCCGGTGTCCTTTAGCCCCGGCAAGGCGTCATACAGCCTTTTTGCGTTGGTGCCGCTAACTTCCATCTTTAGCGTGTCGTCTTTTCCGGTCAGGGCGCCCCCATAGTTTATCGTGTATCCGCTAAACCCGCCATTTAGGCTGCGTGCCCACCTTCTCAGCAGGCCTGAGTGGAACCACGTGTGGTCAAACGTGTGGTGGTGCTCCCCGACGAGCCCCTCGACGGCGTCATTTGCCTTTTCCGCAAGCTCGTCAGTGTGGAGCAAGAGGAACCTGCGGTCGCTCATGTCCATGTAAAACTGCAGGGGGGGCGCCGTCTTGTTTTGCCTTATGCCAAGTATCTTGAGCGAGTCCACTCCCGTGTCCTCCACTTCCCATGACGCCCTGTCGCCCTCGCCAGTCCTAAACACCTCGTTGCATTCCAGAATGTAGGTTTTTAGCTCCGTGTACCTCCCGCGCGCCGCCTCGCCCGTCTTTCGGCTTTTGGGCGGGGCGTTCATGCGGTATAGCTCGTCCATGAACTCTTTTCTGCTGCTCACCTTTGCCAGCCTGGCCTGTTGCGACATGGTGCCGAAGGGGCCCGCGACCCGGCGTATAAGCCTTGATCCTGCCCCGGGGGCGAGGGAGGCGGGCCCGGCCCTAGGCGCGGCGCGCCGCCGTCGTCGTTGCGCCGGTTATGGGCCGCGAGCGTCGTCGTGGCACAGTGCCGCCCCGGCGCAGTGGCTTGCGGGTTCCTAGGTGGGTGGTGGGGCCGGCAGGATTTGAACCTGCGACCACTAGCACCCCAGGCTAGCATCCTACCATGCTAGACGACGGCCCCGCCGGGCGCGGCGCGCCGGGGCGAAATTATTAAACCGTGGCGCCGGGCGTGGCCGACGGCCCGGCGGGGCCGGCGCGCGCGGGGCGCCGGAGGCGGACGTCGCCTCGCCGGGGCCGGCGCTTGGCGCGGCCACAAGGCCGGGGTTGCCCCCCAGGGGCGCGTAGGGCTGCGGTTGTGGGGAGCCCGCGCAGCTCGGCGAGCCCGGCCGCCGCGCCGGCCTGCGGCCTACCTCTCCTGCTCGCGCGGCCTGATGAGAACCTCGTTGACGTTTACGTGCGCCGGAGCCTCCACGGCGTAGAGGATCGACGCGGCAATGTCCTCGGACCGGAGGGCCTCCATCTTTTTTGCGCCCTCGACAAAGGACGAAAGCGACTCGTCGGTTATCGTGCTCGTGAGCTCCGTCGCCACGACGCCCGGCTCTATGCATGTCACGCGTATGCCAGAGCGCGCGCTGAGCTCCTGCCGCAGCCCTTCGCTAAACGCGGTGACAAAGTGCTTTGTCCCGCAATAGACGCTGCCGGCCGGAAAGACCAGGCGGCCGGCGACTGAGGACACGTTTACGATGTGGCCCGACTTGGCCTCTGCCATGGCCGGCAGGGCCGCGGCAGTCATGTAGAGGACGCCCTTTATGTTGACGTCGACCATGCGCTCCCACTCGTCGACCTTGAGCCTCTTGACAAAGCTTAGCGGCATGAGGCCGGCGTTGTTGACGAGAATGTCCACGCGGCCCCACTCGTCGGCCGCGGCCCTCACAAACGCCTCGCACGAGGCGCGCTCGGCCACGTCAAGGGGCCGCGCGATCGCCGTCCCGCCGGCCGCGGCTATCTCCGAGGCCAGGGCGTCCAGGCGGCCCGCGCGCCGCGCGCCGGCGATGACTCGCGCGCCGGCCCGCGCGAGGGCCAGGGCCGTCGCGCGCCCAATCCCGCTGCTCGCGCCCGTGACCGCGGCAACCTTGCCCTCCAGCATCTCCGCGCGCGGCGCGTGCGCGCGTGCGCTAAATACGTTTGTGGGGGCCTTTAAGTGGGGGCGGGGCGGGGGCGCTTTTGATGAAGCCGGTGCCTTGCGCCTACTGCGGGGACATGGTCGACCTGCCCTTTGAGTGCAGCTATTGCCGCGACCCGTTCTGCGCCGACCACCGCCTCCCCGAGGAGCACCGCTGCGTAAAGCTGCGCCAGATCCGCCCTGGCCGCCTTGGCCAGCGCGGCGTCGTGCGCGGCGCGCCCGGGCCGCGCGGCGTCATGGGCCGCCTCTTTGGTCGACGCCGCTAGTAGGGCACGCGCGAGGGGTCCAGCGCGGCACGGCGCGCCTGGTAGATGAGGGCGACGGCGAGGGCCACGAGGACGAGCGACGTGAGCCAGTGCGGCACGGGCAGCAGCGTCACGTACGCCACGGCAAAGGCGACGGACGCGGCGGCCTGCGCGGCGAGCTTGGCCCAGCGCGGCGCGCGGATCGCGCGCGACATCCCCTCGATCCCCAGGAGGGCCAGGGCCGGCCACGCCGTGAGGAGCAAAAAGTCGATCACGTCAACGCCGGTGTGCGACACGCCGCCGCGCGGCCCGCGGGGGCGCCTATTTGTCTTGCTGCCCGTGGGGCTTCGTTGCATAAATAGGCACGATTTTTGGCAGGTTTGGCCGTTTTCGCGCCCGCCGCGCGGTGTGGCACGGCCC
>RKSK01000034.1 GCA_007570915.1 Cenarchaeum sp. | reverse complement strand
CGTGCGCCCAAAGTACTCTAGCGAGAAAAGGTTTGCGCCGCCCTCGCTCGCGCTGCCGATTATCTTTGGCGTCGTTATCTCCGTGAAGCCCATTCGCGCAAACGATGCCCTGAGCGACGAGAGGACCGCGGCGCGAAGGAGAAACACCGACGCGGTCTTTTCGCTGCGCAAGTCAAGTGCCCGAGCGTTGAGGCGCGCGTCAATGCCGCTCTCGAGGCGGCCTATGGGGTCTATGGGGAGCATCTGCGCGGCGCGCGCGAGCACGACGACCTCCTCGGCGGATATCTCATAGTCTAGGCCGTGAGCGCGCGTCCCCTGGACCAGGCCCGTGACGCGCACGGCGCTCTGCCTCGGTATGGAGGACGCCCCCTCGGCGAGGGCGCCCTTGGCGACGGCCTGCGCTACGCCCGTGTGGTCGCGGACCGTCAAAAACGCCACCTTGCCCATCGCGCGGCTGTCCTCGATCCAGCCGGCTATGCCGACGCGCTCGCCGGCCATGCCCGCGCCGACCTCCGAGACCGTGTGCGTCCGCCCGTAGCCCATCGCCGCGCGCGGGGCCGCGCCCGCGCTGTTATCAAGATTTCGCGCCGCCGCGCCGACACGCGCGCCTTGCGCAGGGCATGGCGCCCTGGCCGCATCGGGGGCCGGCGCTGCGCGGCAGGGTGGGCCTCCTGGGAGGCGGCCCGAAGAGGGGGCCTGCCGCGACGCCCCGCCGCCGCGCGGGGCTCACGCGGCCCCGCCCCGCCGCCGCGCGGGGAGCACGTCAATGTCGGCAAAGTCGGCCCGCTCGCACGAGCAGCGCACCTCGAGCGTGTCCGAGACGTTGGGGCTCACGTCAGGCCCCTCGACGAACCTGCGTATGGGAAACCCGCCGTCTACCCTGAGCGTGAGCGTGAACGAGCGCGCCGAGGAGCGCTCTAGCGAGGACGAGTGTATGGGCCGCCTCTGCATGCGCGACCCATAGTCGGTCACGGGCCCGCGCAGCGACCGCAGCCTTCCTAGGGCCTCGTCGCCAACGTCCTCCTCGGCGCGTATGGACAGCGAGGCCGTGAGCGCAAAGCGCGGCGCGGCCCCCGGCGGCTCCCGCACGGCGCGCGCGCCGACGATCGTCACGCCCCCGAGGTCGGCGCGGCGCGGCAGCGCCGCGCGCCTCCGCGAGGGGCACGAGAGCCTCGCAAAGAACGGCCTGCCCCTGCCGCCGACCGTGCTGCTGCGCTCCTCGCTACCGCACCACGTGAACCTTGCCTGCCGGGCGCCAAAGGCGCCGCACAAAAACTCTGCCAGCCTGCCCTCGACGCTGCACGTCCCCGAGATGCCGCGCCTGCCGCACGCCACGCACCCCCTGCCGCCGCACTCGCCGCACCTGCCCTGCCTCTGGGGGATCTCGCGCGACTCTTTTGTGTACCTCGCGGCGACATGCACGGGCCTCGTCTCGATGCTGACCGCGCCGTCCCTGAGGTCGACCTTTAGCGTCATGTCCGGCGAGGCCGCCTCTGCCCTCGCGCGCGTCCGGCGCGCAAACATGCGCGAGAGCGTGCCGGTCACGTCGGACTTTATGCCCGGCGCGCCGCGCAGGCCGTGCCTCGAGCGCATCGAGTCGTCGGCGTCAAGGACCGACGGCCTCAGCGTCGCGCCGACGAGAAACGTCGAGAACTCGATGCCCTCGGCAAGGCGGACCATCTCGTCACAGTGCTCCCCGAGCCGCGCAAAGAGGCCGCGGCACACGGCGCACCTTGCCGGCTCGGCGTACCCGCCCCCCCTGCGCAGCCTGCCCCCCAGGAGGCCCGCGTCGGCGGCGCGCGCGCGGACGACGAACGCGCGCCCCATGCAGTGGTCGCAGAGGGCCTCCCTGCGGCGCATCGCGCGGGCCTCGGCGGCGAGGCCGCCCTGCCCCCTCGCGCGGCCCACGCGGATCCCACTCCGCGCCTATGGGCCCGCCGGGCCCGCCGACGCAATGTCGCCAAAGTCGTCGCCAAACTTTGCAAAGTTGCCCACAAACATGCGCGCCAGGCGGCCCGCCGTCGCGTCGTACGCGGCCCCGTCGGCCCACCCTGCCCTCGGGTCCAGGACGCCCGTGGGCACGCCGGGGCACGCCTCGGGCACGTCGAGGTTGAACGTGTCGTTGTGAGAGCACCTCGCGTGGCCCAGCGTGCCGCCCACGGCCGCGGCGACCATCGCGCGGCTGTGCGATATCGATATGCGCCTCCCCGTGCCGTACGGCCCGCCCGTCCAGCCCGTGTTTATGAGGTAGACCGACGTGCCGTGCCTGTCAATCCTCTCGCCTAGCAGGCGCGCGTACTCGGCGGCGGGCCTCGGCATGAACGGCGCGCCAAAGCACTCTGAAAAGACGGCCTTTGGCTCCTTTATCCCGCGCTCCGTGCCGGCGAGCTTGCTCGTGTACCCCGACATAAAGTGGTACATTGCGCCCTCGCGCGTGAGGCGCGAGACCGGCGGCAGGACGCCCATCGCGTCCGTCGTGAGGAAGACGATGACGCTCGCGTGCCCGCCCACGCTCGGCGAGACGGCGCCGGGGATATAGTCGAGCGGGTAGGCCACGCGCGTGTTCTCTGTGAGGCTCCCGTCGTCAAAGTCCGGCTCGCGCGTCTCGGAGTCCAGCACGACGTTCTCGAGGACCGCGCCGGGCCTTATCGCGCCCCATATCTGCGGCTCGGCCTCGCGCCTTAGGTTTATGCACTTTGCATAGCAGCCGCCCTCCATGTTGAACGTGCCGCCCTCAGACCACCCGTGCTCGTCGTCGCCGATCAGCCTCCGCGAGGGGTCCGCCGAGAGCGTCGTCTTGCCGGTGCCCGAGAGCCCAAAAAAGAGCGCGGTCTTGCCGTCTGCGCCAATGTTCGCCGAGCAGTGCATGGGAAGGACGCCCCTGCCGGGCAGGACGTGGTTCATCACCGAAAAGAGGGCCTTTTTCATCTCGCCGGCGTAGCGCGTCCCGCCTATGAGGACCAGGCCCTGGCCTATGCCGATGAGTATGAACGCCTCCGAGCGCGTGCCGTCCCTGGCGGGGACCGCCTCAAAGTCGTTGAGGCACATGACGGTGAACTCGGGGACGTGCGAGGCGAGCTCGGCCGGCGTCGGCCTGATGAAGAGCTGCCTCGCAAAGAGGCTCTGCCAGGCGTGGTCGTTGATCACGCGGATCGCCATTCGCGTCTGCGGGTCGGCCCCGACAAAGCCGTCAAACGCGTACGCCTCCCTGCCGTCGAGGCTGCGCCTCATGCGCTCGGCGAGGGCCTCAAACTTGGCCGGCTCAAAGGGGCGGTTTATCTCCCCCCAGTCGACGGTCCCGCGCGTGAGCTCGTCGTCTATGATAAAGCGGTCGGCCGGAGAGCGGCCCGTGTACTTGCCCGTCCTCACGGCCAGGGCCCCCGTCGAGGAGACGACGCCCTCGCCCGAGTTTACGGCTATGGCCGTGATCTCGGAGGGGTCGAGGTTTCGGCGCACGCGCGCGGGCCGGAGGCCAAACTCGCGAACCTGCGCGCCAAAGTCGGCGGCCCCGGCCTCAGAGTCCAGTCCCGCTCACGCCTGACGCCGGTGCTGCGGCCATGATGTGCGGCCCGAGGGCGCAAAAATTCCCTTTTATCTCTTTTCAGGCCGGCCCGCGGGGCGAGCGAAGCTATTTATTCAAAGGGCCGGCGCGCGGCGCGCGATGCCCATAAACAGGGGGGCCATCGAGGCCCGCCGGCGCGCCTCGGAGGCGAGGCCGGACTTTGTGAGGCCAGAGAGCTGGCGCTACGCGCGCCTCGAGACGTCCTGGCGCAAGCCAAAGGGCGTCGACAACCACCAGCGCAAGCAGCTCAGCCGGGGGAGGCCGGGCCTCGTCAAGGTGGGCCACGGCGGGCCGGCGGCCTCGCGCGGCCTCCACCCGTCAGGATACACGGACAACCTTGTCCACAACGTCGCGGACCTCGCCCAGCTTGACCCAAAGGCCGACGGCGTGCGCATAGGCCACGGCGTGGGCACGCGCAAGCGCCTGGCCATAGTCTCGCGGGCCTCCGACCTGGGCCTCAAGGTGTTCAACGCAAGGGTGGAGAGGGCTGCCGGTAAATCTTAGGGCCAAAAAGCGCCTTGCCGCGCGCGTGACCGGCGTGGGCGTCGGACGGATACGCTTTGACACCGAAAAGCTCGACAGGGTCGAGGACGCGATCACGCGCGACGAGATACGCGCGCTGATCACGGCAAACACGATCAGGGTGGTCCCCGCGCGCGGGACCTCGCACGGGCGCGCCGACCAAAAGCGCGCGCAAAAGAAAAAGCGCGGCACGACGGCGGGATCAAAGCGCGGCCGGCAGGGCGCGCGAGTGGGCAAAAAGGAGAACCACGTCGCCAAGGTGCGCGCGCTGCGCAGGCTGCTCAAGATAGCAAAGGCGCGCAAGGAGATAACCAACGCCGAGTTTTGGCGCCTCTACGGGCGCGTCGGCGGCAACCTCGTGAGGAACAAGGCCCACCTGCGGTCGCTCATGGCCGAGTCTTCCCAGCCCTAGCGCGCCGCCAAGAGTGCCTCACGCCCTCAAAGCCGACGACCCTGCCGCGCCTTGTCCTGACGCCCTCGGCGGCGAGCATGCCCTCCTTTATGCGCGCCCCGTGGGCGTACCCGCCAAGCGTCCCGTCCGAGCGGACGACCCTGTGGCACGGGACTATGCCCGGCCACGGGTTTGAGGCCATCATGCTGCCGACTGCCCTCTGCCCCCCGGGAATGCCGGCGGCGCGCGCAAGGTCGGCGTACGTCGTGACCTCGCCGCGCCCGACCCTCATCAGCTCGCGATACACCCTCGCGCGCGCGCCGCCGCGCGCCGCGCCGCGGCGGCTCAAAGGCGCACGACCTCCATGCCTGCCTCCTCGAGCAGCGCCAGGACGCGCGCCTTGTGCGGGCCCATGCCCGACGGGTCGACCAGCGCCGCGCGCGCGCCGGGGTTCCTCTCGAGTATGTGGCCCATCATCGCGCCGTCCACCGCGCCCAGCGCGCGCCGCGGCACTATTGTCCCCGGCGCAAACTCGCCCGTCGCCGCCTCGCGCGTGAACTTTTCGGGATAGTGGCCCCCGCCAAAGCAGACGGCCTCGGGGCTCGCCGGGCCGCCCTCGAGGAGCGCGCCGCGCAGGGCCTCGGCGACTCGCGCGCACAGGGCCGCGTCCCGCCACTGGGCATCGCCGGTCCCGACCTCGACGAACGCCGACGGCACTCCCAGAGAGGTCGGCCCGTGGTGCGTCGCCTCGAGCGTAAGGTCAAACCCCGCAAACTCGGACCTGCGCTCCCAGAGCGCGCGGATGTGCCTCTTTATGAGCTGCGCGTGGGGGACGGCTACCTCCGAGTCGCGGCCGCCTGCCTGCGCCTCGCCAAAGTTGCCCGTGCTGTGGCACGTCAGCGCGAGCCTCCCGGAGGCCGCCGCGTGCCTCGAGAGGAACGCGACCCCGCCGTACCCCGCGCCCAGGCCCGGCCCGAGCGAGTCGGCCCCTATGGCCGGCCCCGGTATGCCCATGAGGGCAAACCCCCCGCAGTCGCGCGGCCCGCCCTCCGAGGCCGGCCGGCCCCCGAGGGCCGTGGCCATGTTGACGCCTGCGGGGTCGTCCATGCCCGCCACGAGGAGGTCCACGGGACAAAGGATATAAGGGCACAATATTAACGTGCGCGCGTCAATGAACCCAAGACAGACGCTCAAGAACATGGCCAACACCGTCAAGATGGCAAAAAAGTCCGACCGCGATGACTATATGCAGCACCTCCGCCTGGCCCTGCTGGGGATAGG
>RKSK01000184.1 GCA_007570915.1 Cenarchaeum sp. | reverse complement strand
ATTGTGGGCCACACGGCAGTCTCCTCGGACGCGGCGATCGTGCGCCTGGGAGGCGCCGGGATCGCCCCCGCCGTGGGGGAGATACAGAACGGCACCTCCACGATAGCCGTCTCGTCGTACGGCGGCGTCGGCGGGCTGCTGGGGCAGGACGCCGAGATTGTGGGGGCCGTGACGCGCGGCGGCGGCGCCATTGCGGGCGACAACGTGGCCATAAGGGGCCTGGTCGCGGGCCACGACAGGGTAATCACCGACCAGGCCATTGCGGCATACCAGGCCGCGCGGGGCGACAGCGGCGCCCCCGTGGTGCACACGGGCGCCGACGGCAGGCCCGCGCTCCTTGGCGTCCACGTCGGGACCGTCCAGACGTTCGCCAAGGACTATGACGGCCAGGTTGTCCCGTGGCCGCAGCTCTCCGTCCACGGCACCGGCGGCGAGTATGGCGTCTTCTCCACGTGGGAGAACGTCGAGAGGGACCTGGGCCTCCCGCGGCACGCCCCCCAGGCGTAGGGGAGGCGGCCCGCCGCCCCGCAACGGCAGGTTCCTGCCGGCAGGCCCATGACATTTATGTAAGATCCTGCCCCCGCGCGCGCGTGATCTCCAAGATACTCGTGGCCGCCGCAGTCGTCTGCCTCGCCGCGGCCCTGGCCGCAGTCGCGCTCTATGGCCAGCAGGCAGCCCCGGGGGAGGCCCCGGAGGGCGCGCCCGGCGCGCCGCCGGCCGGGGGCCTCGAGATCACGCTAGAGTCCATATCCCCGGGCACGCCCACGGCGCGGGCCCTGGGCGTCGAGATCGCCTTTGGCGCGGAGAACCGCGGCGAGACGACGGCTCTCCTCCAGTACCTGAGCTACTCGGTCATGGCCGACGGGAGGCGCGTCCACGCGGGGATCATCGGCGAGAGGCCGGAGGGCTTTGTGGCCTCCTCGAACTTTGTCACCATCGTGGGCGGGGGCTCGGCGTCCCTCACCGACTCGTTCTCGATACGCAACACGGGCGCCGACCCCGAGTTCTGGGAGGCCCTCTCCTCGGGCCGCGTCGAGTGGACCGTGAGGGCAGAGGCCTCCCACAGCCAGAGCTCGATGGTCGCCGGCGGCGAGCGCCTCGAGGCCCTAGAGTTTGGGCCGATAGTATCATAGGACGCCTGTTTTGGGATATTATGCAAAAACGGCGACAATTTTAGAAAAATATTATAAGGGCACGGCCCTTCCCGCACCGCAATGGCTGAAGCAGGCATGGCCGCATATGGTTCGGCAGTCGGCGTCGCGATCGCGTTCGCCGTCGTAGCCTTTGCCCTCCGCGGCAAGGGCCACCACGAGCCCCTAGAGTAGGGTCGCAGTGCCCGCCGCGCCACGGCGCGGGGCACGGCGCCCAGGGCTTTTCTTTGGAGGCGCCAGCGCGTCCTGCGCGCTAGGGGTCCGGGTTGTGGCCCAGGAGGTCCTTGATGAGGCCGATCGGCTTGCCCATGCGCTGCTTTGCGTAGCAGCGCTCATAGTACTGGCACGAGGCGCACTCGGCGGACGGCTCGATGATCGGCAGCCTCTTGCCCTCGGCGAGGAGGTCGCCCAGGACGCGCGCGCGCCTCACGGTCTCCTCGAACATCCTCTTGTCGCGCGTGAGCGAGAACGACGTCTCGCTGCGGTCGCCGGCGATGTACACGACGACGCCGTCGGCCTTGCCGTGTATCCAGAGGCACGCGTTGAGGTAGAGCATGTCGCCGGCGTCGGGCACCCTCGGCGCCGAGTCGGACGGCCTGAATATGATCGCCGTGTCGTCGACGACCATGTCGGCCCTGCCCACGATCGAGCGGCCCCCGCCGATGTCGTACTCGGCCTCTGGCGGCGCGTGGCCCAGCCGGCGCAGCATCCCGGCGAGGAGGCCGCTAAACCCGCGCGGCGGGCCGTCGAGCGGCGAGTCCCTCTCATAGTAGGACCTGCGCAGGCAGCGCGTGACCTCGTGCGCGTGTATCCTCGAGGGGTCTGTCGCGTCGACGGGAACCTCGAGCTCGCGGGCGATCGAGTCCATCGCCTCGCGCACAAACCTCCCATAGTCCTTGTCGCCCATCATGGCGGCCCCCCGCGCGGGGCGCCCCTAGATTAACCTATGTCCGCGTCTGCGGCGATGGCCCGCGCCATGACGGTCGCCGCGGGGATGCCCTGCTCGACGGCGTACGCGATGGCCGAGATGTTGCGGATCTCATACGCGGCGAGCTTTGTGATGGCGATTATCGTCGCCAGGCTGAACATCCTCGTGAACGCCCTGTTGCACGAGGCGTAAATCCCGAGCTCCATGGCCCGCTCGAGGCCGGCGAGCGCGTCGAGGTCCGTGCCCGACTGCGGCACGAGGGCCGCGTAGCGCGTGGTCCCAAGCTCCGAGAGGGCGTCGCGGACCGAGGACGCGCCGGCCATGCGCTCGAGGGCCGGCGGCGGCCTCCTCGAGGTCCTTTGAGACGAGCGCCTTGACGAGCGTGTCGCGCTCGCGCACGAGCTCGGCGGCGCGCATGTTCACGTGGCGCTCGATCTCCTCCTGCGGCTTGCCGAGGGCCTTGCCCTTGAGGACCACCTTGAGGTTCCACACGACGAGCCGGCGATAGTACGCGTCAAGGACGCCGCCCCTGTCGCCGGCGGCGCGGGCCATCGAGTGGTGGGACTCGGCAAGGCTCGCTCCGAGGGCCGCCTCTATGCCGCCCGCCGTGGGAGGCGCCTGCAGGTCGGCCATCGAGGGGGCGTGGCGCGTGTTCTTTATCCTCGTGACGAGCTCGTCCATCCCGCGCGACTCGGCGAGCGCCTGCAGGTCGGCCCGCGAGAGGAGCTTGCCCTTTTGCCCGTACGCCTTGACAGAGGCGTAGAGGCGCGCCGCTTTTGGCATCTCGCGCGGCTCGCCGGGGGGTCGAGATTTTAATGTTGCCGCCCCGGCCCGCGCGCGCGGCCCTCAAAAGAGCTCCTTTTTGATATACTCCTCAAACTCGGCGTCGCCCATGGACCTGCGCGCCTCGAGGAACATACCGGCGTCGTTGCCGACCACATAGCGCGGCTGCGGGGCCGGCTCGGTCGCGGCCCTGGCCACGGCGCGGGCGACCTCGGCGGCAGGCGTGCCGAGCTCGGCCATCATGCGTATCCCGCCGACCACCTTTTGCGTAATCTCGGCGTACGCCGAGCCCGCCGGGGGCTCGGTCGCCCTGGCGCTCTCCATAAAGCGCGTCTTGACGACGCCGGGCTCGACGAGTATGACCTCGACGCCGTGCGGGCCGAGCTCGTACCTCATGCACTCGCTTAGGCCCTCGAGGGCAAACTTTGAGCTGACGTACGCCGGCGAGCACGGAAAGCCTATCCTCCCGGCGACGGAGCTGATGTTGATGATGCGCCCCGAGCCGCGCCTGCGCATGGACGGCGCGACGCGCTGGATCATCGCGACGGCGCCAAAAAAGTTGGTCTCAAACTGCTCGCGCATCTCCCCTAGCGGCACCTCCTCGGCGCACCCAAAGAGCGCATAGCCGGCGTTGTTGACGAGGACGTCAACGGGGCCGTCGCGCAGCGCGGCCTCCGCCGCGTCGCGGACCGAGGAGGCGTCGGTGACGTCAAGGCGCACGGGCCGCACGTCAAGGGACTCGGCGCCGGCCGCGCTGGCCAGGTCGCCTGCGCGCGCCATGTCGCGCACGCCGGCGTGGACGGCATGGCCTCGCCTGGCGAGCTCGAGGGCAGTCTCGAGGCCTATCCCCGAGGAGCACCCCGTGACTAGAGCGACGCCGCCCATGCGGGGGCGGCCGCGCGCGGCCATATTTATCCCTCTGCCGCGCGCCGTCGCGCGGCGCGCCATTTTTATAGCGACGCGCGCGCCGTCGCGCCCGCTTGGCAAAAAAGGCGACCTGCGCGCGGTGCTCGGCGGCGGCCCGCCCGCGCTACCTCCCAATGGAGTCCTGGAGGATCCCCGGGCCCCTGTGCGGCAAGTGCTACTCGCACCTGATCGACGAGCACTATGACGGCGAGCACGTGCGCGTCTAGCCGGCCCCGCGCAGGCGGTGCGCGCAGGCGCAGTTCCACGCAAGCGAGTCCTCCCTGATCGACTCGACGGGGAGGAACGCGATGTCCGTCACGGCCTTTTTCTTGTGCAGGAGCGTGACGCGGACGGTCTCAAAGCGGCCGCACGCGCACCCCTCCACATGGCACGACTCGTCGCCGTCGCCCCCGCCGCCGTGGTCCTCGCCCTCGTGGCCGCACGAGCAGACGTCGTCGTCCCTTGAGCCGGCCAGGCCCCTCCTCTCGTGCGTGCCCAGGCGCAGGTACGCCTCGCCGCCGCACCCGCGCTTGAACCTCTCATAGTTCTCCGAGACGGGCATGGCGCGAAAGAACGAGGCGTTGCGCGCCGGCCTCCTCGAGTCGGCGCCCATCACAAACCAGTACTCGTGGCCGGCCTCGACGAACCTGACGCGTATCGTCGGCTCGATCCACCAGCGGATCGTGTCGTGCCAGGCCGCGACGGCCTCCCGGCGGCCCGAAAAGAGCGGCGCGACGTTCATGCGCAGGTCATAGTAGCGGTAGGCCACGCCCAGAAAGGCGCTCGTCCACCCCCCCGGGCCGTCCCCCATGGCC
>RKSK01000005.1 GCA_007570915.1 Cenarchaeum sp. | reverse complement strand
CGCCCCTGCCGATCGCCACGGCGGAGCCCCGGCCCTGGCCGACTTGGGGGGTTTTGGCCATATGCGCCAAAAGCCGTGCCTAGTCACACAACACCCTCGTCCGCGGCGGCCGCGGCCCCGGGCGGGGCCGTCTTGCGCCCAAGGGCCCCGCAGGGCGCCCCGGGCTCGCCGGCGTTTAGTGCCATGCGGGGGCTGGCCGTGTCCCGCCACGCCACGGACTCGCCGGTGTCCACGAAGAGGTGGATCTTCTGGGTGAGCGCCCCGAAGGGCCTCCCGGTCTTGCCGTTGGCCTGCGGGTGCCCGGCGCGCCAGGACGCGGCGCATGTCGTTGGCGACGGGAAACCCCAAAACTCGGTGGCGCCGGCGCCATGCGCGCCGCGGCTGGGGGGCACTTTAGGGCGGCGCGGCGCCGCCTGGGCACCTTCGCCTGCCTGCGCAGGAAGGCAACGGCCGCAAAACCCGCTATGCAGCAGGCGCGCCGCAGGGCCGCGAAAGGCACCAGGCCCCCTCAGACGCCAGATGCCGGGTTTGCCATCGGGGCCTCGATTCCCTGGATCAGATCCCCGACATGGCGGGACGCCACGCGCAGCATTGCAGACGACCTGCGATGCTCGACGGCAGAGGCGGCGAGGAGCTGCGTCAGGAGGATCGGCACCAGGCGGCGCGAGTCGTGAGCAATGTACGCCTCGTGCCGGAGCAGTGGGCCCTGTAGCGTGGACAAGACGGCTGCCAGCGAGCGAAAGTACATCCCATCGTCTCGCATGTCGCGCATCTTTGCGATCGTGGCGCGGCAGCCGCGCAGGACGCCGGCAAGGGACTCCATGTCAAGCGACCTCTCCCTCTCCATGTAGGCCTTGAACTCGCGCGTCTGCCTGTTGAGGAGAAACGACCTTACGACTGCGGCGGTGCTGTAGGCCACGGCGACCAGGGTCGCCAGCGCCCCGTACGGCTCAATTGCCTCAAGCGCGGCGGCGATCGCCCCAAACGTCACGCTTCCCCTCCAGGGGGCAGGCCCGCCCAAGCCGGCGGGCGACTTCGCTCCAGGTCCGCCATCACGCGCCTGCCCAGCCCCTTGTTGTAGTCGGCGTTTATGCGGGACACGCGGCCCAGCAGCTCGTCATCCGGGCAGGATCCCCTCTCGTGGACTATGGTGCTTGCCACTGACAGCCATTCCATGCCCTTGTCCTTGCCCATGACGAGGGAGATGAACCGTCCGGCCTCAAACCTCTCTGCGGGAAAGATCCCGTCTTCTCGCACCTTTTCTAGGATCTCGCGGTACCCCGGCACCTCGTCCAAGCCCACAAGCGCGCCAAAGTCCACCTGCATATTGCCCTCCACAAGCTCGAGGTGGTCGGTAGCAAGGAACGGCGAGTACGTCCCGTACTCGTTCAGATACCACTCGTATCCCATTTCCAGCCCAAACGCCCTTGCGATAAACGCGCACTTTTGGAGCGTCTCCTGCTCCTCTAGCGAGTACCCTTGCCCCCTTGGAAGCACCTCGCAGTGCCGCAAGAGGCCCATAAAGAGCGCGAGCTGTCTGTGCGGAACCGTGAACGTTCGCATTATCCGCAAGCCGCGCGCCAGCAGCTCCGTGCCATTGACGAGCGAGGCGGCCCCCTCGGCGCGGTCAAGCGCCGATTGGGCGGGCTCCCCCACACCATGCCCGCCCGCGGGTGCCCTGGGCCGTGCGCCGGCAGCGGCGGCGCGGATGTCCGCGGGCAATGAGCCCGGCGGTTCAGGTGGCGCCTCGCGTGCCTGCAGGTCTTTCAGGCGCATATAGAGCATGCGCAGCGCCCCGTATGCCCCCTGCGAGCCATCCATGACAGGGTCGATCCCGTGTTGCGACCTGCCGGCCCCGTGCGCGCCCTCGAGCAATTCGCTCATCGGGCGAACGCCTCGCAGTGGGCAGACAGCGCGGCCAGCGCCCGTTCCATTATCCCGCGGACGGCCGGCATGCCAGACCTGGCCTCCCCAAAGATTGTGAGGTTTGCCGTCGCGTCTTCTGTCCTGGCGACCAGGCCGCTGAACGTGAGCTCGCCCCTGCCCCCGTCCTCCCCGGCGGCGGCGGGCCGGGCTAGGCCGAACGTGGTGGTGTCAAGCGCGACAGGCACTGGGTTGCCGCCGATTTTTACGGGTTCCATGGCAACGTTGGTGACCAGGGCGTGGATCCTCACATGGACATCGCCCGCGGGCCTTAGTCGCCTGCCCACCGCGTCAAGCGCCGAGGCCGGGACCTCAAGGTACGACTCCTCGTCCCAGACGGCCATAAAGGACGACTCGTCGAGCCTGACGGCCACAAGCCCAGAGCCGTCCCTGCGCCCATGCAGGGTAAACTCGTGGCCGGGGGCTGTCGAGCGGATGGCGTACTCTGCGGATCCGTCCAAGAGATCCCTCTCGACGGATTCGCAGGCTCCCCTGAGGCTCCCCGGCCCCAGCGAATGCCGGCCGGCCAGAGTGACTGACAGGCGGACGTCCCGTGTCACGCCTCCCCGGTCGCCACGCCATGTATTAAACCGTCGGATTCCCCCAGCCCCCAGGCGCGCCCAGGGAGACCCTTGGCGGCCACGCCTCGGCGCGCAGGCCGGGCCCCGTGGCCCGCGAGATCGCCAGGAAGGCAACAGTCCACAGCGCGGGGTGCCCATAGCCCCCCGCATGCCCCGCTCGGCGCGCCGGCACGCGCGGCCGCCGCTGCCGCCCCTGCCGATCGCCACGGCGGAGCCCCGGCCCTGGCCGACTTGGGGGGTTTTGGCCATATGCGCCAAAAGCCGTGCCTAGTCACACAACACCCTC
>RKSK01000087.1 GCA_007570915.1 Cenarchaeum sp. | reverse complement strand
CGACGAGCTCGTCAAAGGCGGCGCTCTCGACGCCGTCGACTATGACGAGCGGCCCCTTTATCTCGGCTATCTTGCTGTACTGGACCCCGCCGCCCTGGCTCATCCCTTGGCTCCCCCCTTTATGCCGGCAAACTCGCCCTCCATGGAGCCCATGATCGCCTCGAGCTTGGGCATCTCGTCGTCCCTTATCTCCATGCGGGCCTTTAGTATTGAGGAGATGACGGGCAGCGAGCGGATGTCGGCGATTCCCGCGCCCTCCTGCAGGGCACGCCTGCTCTGGTCGTAAAAGGCCATCATTATCTTTAGCAGCATGTACTGCTTTTTGGGGTCGCAGTAGGTGTCGACCTCGTCAAAGGAGTTTTGCTGCAGTATGCCGATCTTTATCATGCGCGCGATCTCTAGCACCAGCTTTTCCTCGTCGGGCAGGGCCTCGGTCCCCAGGAGCCTGACGATCTCCTTTAGCGTGTCCTCGCGCTGCAGTATGCCGTACGCCTCCTGGCGCAGCGCGTGCCAGCCCTCGCTGACCTCCCTCTCCCACCACGTGGATATGTCGGCGAGGTACCCGGAATAGCTGTTCATCCAGTTGATCGACGGGTAGTGCCTAGAGTAGGCGAGCTTTGCGTCAAGGGCCCAGAACGTCTTGATGAAGCGCATCGTGTGCGTCGTCACGGGCTCCGTAAAGTCCCCGCCCGACGGCGAGACGGCCCCGACGAGCGTGACCGAGCCGTCCCTGTCCGGCCCGCCGAGCGCGCGCACGCGGCCGGCGCGCTCGTAAAACTCGGCGAGCCTCGAGGCGAGGTACGACGGGTAGCCCTCCTCGGCGGGCATCTCCTCGAGCCTGCCGCTCATCTCCCTTAGGGCCTCGGCCCAGCGGCTAGTCGAGTCGGCGACGAGGACGACGTCGTTGCCCATGTCGCGATAGTACTCGGCGATCGTGACGCCCGTGTATATGCTCGCCTCGCGCGCGGCGACTGGCATGTTGCTCGTGTTGGCGACGAGCACGGTCCGGTCCATGAGCGGCTTGCCGGTCCGCGGGTCCTTGAGGTGCGGGAACTCGACGAGGACCTCGGTCATCTCGTTGCCGCGCTCGCCGCACCCGATGTACACGACGACCTGCGAGTCTGCCCACTTTGCGATCTGGTGCAGCGTGACGGTCTTGCCGGTCCCAAACGCGCCGGGTATCGAGCCCGTGCCGCCCTTGACTATCGGAAAGAACGTGTCGATGACGCGCTGGCCGGTTATGAGCGGTATCGTCGGGTTGTGGCGCGACCTGTACGGCCTGGGCCTGCGCACGGGCCACCTCTGGTACATCTTTATGGGCTCGCCGCCCTCGACCGTCACGAGCTCGGCCTCTAGGTCATAGTCGCCCTCGGGGACGACTCCCGTGACGCGCCCGCCGGCGTGGCCGGGGGGGACCATGATCTTGTGGTCGATCATGTCCGTCTCCTTGACGGACCCGACTATGCTCCCGCCCTCGACGGAGTCGCCGGCGGCGACGGCCGGGACAAAGCGGTACTTTTTGGACATGTCAATCGGCGTCGTCGTGATGCCGCGGCCGATAAACGAGCCCGACGCCCTTGAGAGCTCGCGCAGGGGGCGCTGGATGCCGTCGTATATCTGCCCGATTATGCCCGGCCCGAGCAGGACGCTCAGGGGGTTGCCCGTGCCGACGACCGGCTCGCCGGGCCGCAGGCCGCTGGTCGACTCGTAGACCTGTATAAAGGCGACGTCGCCGGTGAGGCGGATGACCTCGCCGATGAGCTTCGCCTCGCCGACGGTGACCGTCTCGTACATCTTTGCGCTGGCCATCCCGTCGGCCTTGACGGCCGGCCCGCTTATCCACACAATCCTGCCCTGGACCGCCATTCCCTATCCACCTAGCCCGAAGCGCGCGGCAACTTCCTTCCTTATTAAGGGCTTCAGGCGCTCCACCCTGGCGTCAAGCGTGTTGTCAAAGGACGTCGAGCCGTCGCGCGTCACGGCGCGGATGCCGCCCAGGCACTCGATGGGCTCGGCGGCGACCTCGGCGCCGGCGATGCCGGCGACGGCCGACGCGACGGCCTCGCGGTCCGGCGCGGACGTCGAGACGACGATCTCGGTGGTCCCGAGGGCCTCGGCGGCCTCGGCGACGAGGCCGGATATGAGGCGCGAGTAGGCCCCGTCCCTGGGCGCGGCGCGTATGCGCGAGGAGGCCTCCTCAAAGACCCTCTCGATGGCCCCCTCGACGAGGCGGAGCTGCGCGTTGCGGGCCTCGAGGTCGGCGGCCCCCGTGAGGTGCCTCTTTACCTTGTCGGCCTCCTTGCCGGCCTCTGACATTATGCGGTCATACTCGGCCTCCAGGGCCGGCCCGGCGGCCTCCAGGCTCGCCTGGGCCTCCTCGTGCGAGGACGAGAGGCTCTCGAGGAGCCCCCCGCCGGCGCGCGAGAGGACCGTGGCGATCGTCTCCTCGAGGGGCGCGTTTGAGGCCATTTCGGCGGCCCGCCGCCCGGCAAGGATTTTAGTGTTTGTCGCCCGGCGCGCCCCGCGGCCCGCATGCGCAGAAAGGTATTAAACGGCGGGCGCGGGCGCGCGCGCCGGATTGGGGGTAGCAGAGCTCCGGCTGGCCACGCTCGCGCTGCCCCGGTCGGAGGCGGCCAGGGCCGTCTCGCGCCTGGCCGAGTTTGAGTGGTTCCACAGGGCCGACGCCGGGGACGGGGCGCCCACGCCGGAGCTCGACGACCTCCTCCTCGAGGCCCAAAAGTCCTTCCAGGAGATCGACGACGTCGCGCGGGGCCTGGGCGTGCCCGAGCGCGT
>RKSK01000191.1 GCA_007570915.1 Cenarchaeum sp. | reverse complement strand
CGCGCTACAACGCCGGCGTGATTCTGTTTTCAATGGGCCGCTACGCCGAGGCAGTCGCGCGCCTCCGCGGGGCCGCCGAGATCGATCCCGGCAACGCCGACATACACGCGTGCCTCGGCAGCTCGCTGCGCGGCGCGGGCCGCCACTCCGAGGCAATCGAGAGCCTCGACCGCGCAATCGAGCTGGACCCGTCTGACGGCTTTGCGCGCTCCGAGCGCGAGCTTGCCGCCAACGCGCGCGCGCTCGAGGCCGGCAGGGACCCGCCGGACAGGTACTTTGCGCTCACCGAGACGGCCGCGGCGCTCCTTGCCACGGGGCGGCCCGAGGAGGCCCTCGGCCCGCTGCGCAGCGCCATCGAGATGGCGCCGCGCCGCGCCAGGGCGCACTCTGGCATGGGCGAGGCCCTCATCGGCCTGGGCCGCGGCGAGGAGGCCATCAAGTCGTTTGAGGTGTCCGTCGAGCTCGAGCCCTCAAACCACCTCTGGCACCACCGCCTCGGCACGGCCCTCGGTAGGGAGGGCCGCCTCGAGGAGGCCCTCGAGGCCTTTAGGAGGGCGCTCTCGCTTGCGCCGGGCCTCGTCCACACGCACACGGGCGTCGCGTACGCGCTGGGCCTCCTGGGCCGCCACGCCGAGGCCCTCGACGAGTACGACCGCGCGATCGCGCTAAACCCGGCCGACGCCTCCTCGCACACGAGCCGCGCCAGGGCGCTCGAGGCCCTCGGCAGGCCCGCCGAGGCGAGGGAGGCGTACCGCCGCGCCGCCGAGATCGGCCACGTCGACTAGGCCGCGGGCGCGCGCGCCCGCCGAAGCGATGTTATAGCGCGCCGCCGCGCGCCGCCGCATGGCGGCGGGGGCGCGCCTGAGCGCAAACGACGAGGTCAACGAGACGCTGCACAGGGCCATAGAGGCCAACCCGCAGGGCCGCTCCGCCGAGGTCGTCGGGCCGCTCAGGCGCGCGACGATGATAGAGCCCGAGAACCCCGTGACGCACCTGATCTACGGCCAGGCCCTCATGCCGCTGGGCCGCCACGAGGAGGCCCTCGAGGCGTTTGGGCGGGCGGCGGTCCTGAGGCCAGAGACGCCGCAGGTCCACGAGTTTCGCGCCATGGCGCTCTTTAACCTCGGCCGCTTTGAGGACTCGCTGCGCCCCCTGGGCAGGCTCCTCGAGATCGACCCCGAGTACCCGCGCGCGCAGTACCACATGGGCCTGGCCCTGGCGAAACTGGGCCGCCACGCCGAGGCCATCGCCGCGTACGACCGCGCCGAGGAGCATGCGCGCGCGGCCCGCGGGCGCCCCGCGGCGCCGGGCCCGGAGCACCCGACCGACGGGGAGATCGCCTTTGAGCGGTCGGCCTCCGAGGTCGCGCTGGGCCGCGTGGGGGGCGCGGGGCGCGGGCCGCCGAGGCGGAGCCTCCCGCCGCGCTGGTCGCCCCCCTAGGCGCGCGCGCAATGTTGTTATTATGCGCCCCGCGCGCCGCGCGCATGGGACGCCGCAAGAGGGGGCGCGTGCCCGCGCGCGACCCCGCCGAGGAGGCGCAGGCGCTGGTGCGCCGGAGCGAGACGCTCCGCTCGCGCGGAATGCGCGTCGAGGCGCTAAAGGCCCTCGACCGCGCAGTCGAGCTTGCGCCGGGCGACGCGGGGGCGCACCTTGCGCGCGCCCAGGAGCTGATGGCGCAGGGCCGAGTGGGCGAGGCGCTCGCGGGGCACACGCGCGCCACGGAGCTCGACGCGGGCCTCGCCGCCGCGCACGACGGGCGCGCGCGCGCGCTCGACTCGCTGGGCCGCCACGAGGACGCCCTCGCCGCGACAAGGCGCACGCTTGAGGTCGACGGCGGCTTTCCCGGCGCGCTCTTTAACGAGGGGAGGCTCCTCGCGGAGCTCGGCCGCCACGGGGACGCCCTGGCCGCGTACGACCGCGCGCTCGCCGCCGCGCCGCGCGGCGCCCACGGCGGGCAGGGCGCCGCCGAGCCGGCGGGCCCGGACTCGCCGCTTCTCCACGACGCGCGCTCGCGCGCGCTCTCGGAGCTCGGCCGCCACGCCGAGGCCCTGGAGGCGATCGAGCGCGCAGTCGCGCTGGACCCGCGGTCTGCCGCGTTGCACCACGTGCGCGCGCTCGCCCTCGAGGCCCTTGGCCGCGGCGAGGACGCCGCGGCCGCGCTCGCGCTAGCGCGCTCGCTGGACCCGTCAGACCCGGAGGTTGCCGGCGACCTGCGGCGCCTCTCGCGCGGCGCGCCGGCCGGCGAGCCGGACGCGCGCAGCCTCCTCGCCGGCGCCTACCTCCTCCACTCGCAGTACCGCCACGCCGAGGCCCTCGAGGCCTTTGAGGGCGCCGCAAGGCTGGATCCCAAGATGGCCATGGCGCACCACGGCGTCGGCATGTCCCTTGGGGGCCTGGGCCGCCACGCGGAGGCCCTGGCCGCGTACGACCGCGCGCTAGAGCTCGACCCCCAGAGCGCGCAGGCCCACGCGTCGCGCGCGATGGCCCTCCTCGTGCTCGGCCGCCACGAGGAGGCCCTCGAGGCCGCCGAGCGCTCCGTGGCGCTAGAGCCGGGAAGCGAGCACCCGCTGCTGGCCCGCGCCGAGGCCCTCGTGCAGCTCGGCCGCCACGAGGAGGCCCTCGACGCGTTTGGCGCCGCGCTGGAGATCAACCCCGGCAACGCCACGTCGCACGCGTTTCGCGCCGAGGCCCTCGTGCAGCTCGGCCGCCACGAGGAGGCCCTCGCCGCGGCCGACCGCGCCGTCGAGCTCGGCCCGCGCGTCCCGTTCGCGCACCGCGCGCGCGCCACCGCCCTCTCGGCCATGGGCCGCCACGAGGGCGCCCTCGGCGAGCTCTCGCGCCACGTCGAGCTCCACCCGACGTCGACGGCGCACGGCCACAGGGCCGCCAAGCTGCGCGCGCTGGGCCGCCACGCAGAGGCCCTGGGCGAGGTCGACCAGGCCATAGCGCTTGAGCCCGGCTACCACATGTGGCACCAGCACAGGGCCGTCGACCTCGCGCAGCTCGGCCGCCGCGAGGAGGCCCTCTCCTCCTTTGAGCGCGCCATCGAGATCGAGCCGCGCCACGCCCCGGCGCACGTGGGCCGCGCGACGGTCCTCGCCGAGCTCGGCCGCCGCGCCGAGGCACTCGAGGGGTACGACTGCGCGATAGGGCTTGCGGGCCCGGACGCCATCACGTGCGCCGCGCGCGCCGCCACGCTCGTGGGCCAGGGCCGCCACGCCGAGGCCGCCGAGGAGTACGACCGCGTGCTGGGCCTGGGCCCCGGCACCGCCGAGACGCACCGCAACCGCGGCGCCTGCCTGGCCCTCGTGGGCCGCGCCGAGGAGGCCGTCGAGTCGTTCAGCCGCGCGCTGGAGATCGAGGACATCCCCGCGACGCGCATCGCGCGCGCGACGGCCCTGCAGGGCCTGGGCCGCCACGACGAGTGCATCGAGGACCTCGACGCGATAGCCAAGAGGATCCCGGACGACGCCGAGGTCCAGGTCACGCGCGCCATGGTCCTCAACGACGCGGGCCGCCACGCCGAGGCAGCCGACACGTTTGCGCGCGCGATCCGCCTCGACCCCGGGGCCGCGCACGCGCACCAGGGCCTCGGGGCCTCGCTCCACGCGCTGGGCCGCCACGACGAGGCCCTTGACGCGTACGACCGCGCCGAGGCCCTCGACCCCGGCGACGCCAGGACGCACGTCATGCGCGCCGAGACGCTAAGCGTGGCGGGCCGCAACGAGGACGCGCTGGGCTCCGCCGAGCGCGCGATCGCCATCGACGGGGGGGACGCAGACGCGCACATCGCCAGGGGGATCGTGCTCGCGGAGCTCGGCCGCCACGAGGAGGCCCTCGCCGCGTACTCGCGCGCCGCCTCGCTTGACGCCGGCAGCGCCGGGGCGCACCACGCCGTCGGCATGACCCTGCAGGATCTCGGCCGCGCCGAGGAGGCCGTCGAGCCCATCACGCGCGCGATCGCCGCCGCGCCGCGGAGGCCCGCCTACCACAACGACCTGGCCGTCGTCCTCTCCGGGCTCGGCCGCCACGAGGAGGCCCTCGAGGCCATAGACCGCGCAGTCGAGCTCGACGCGGGCAGGGCCGGCCCGCACAACACGCGCAGCCTGGTCCTCAACGCGATGTGCCGCCACGAGGAGGCCCTCGAGGCCGCCGCGCGCGCCTCCGGGATCGACCCGCAGGACCCGCGGCCCCTCCTCGCGCGCGCGATGGCCCTCGCCCCGCTGGGCCGCCACGCCGAGGCCCTCGAGTCCCTGGACCGCGCCCTCGCCCTGGACCCGGGGATCGCCGTTGCGCACGTGGGCCGCGCGGCGTGCCTCGAGGAGCTCGGCAGGGACGCCGAGGCCGCCGAGGCGCGCGCGCGGGCCGCCGAGCTCGGCGCGGACGCCGGCCCGTAGGGCCGCGCGGCACGCTGTTATGGGGCCCGGCGCGGCGCGGCGCGCGGGAATGGTCCGCAAGAGCCCGCACCGCGCCGCGCGCAGGGCGCGGTCAAGGGAGCGCGCGCGCACGAGCCGGGCCCGGCGCGGCGCGGGGCCCGCGGGGGGCGGGGCAGCGCGTATCTGTCGTGAGCCTTGAGATCGGCGAGGCCGTCTCGGAGCTTGGCGCCGGGGCGGTCGTTGCCGCCCTCGAGGAGGCCGTTGCGCGCGAGCCCAACGAGGCTCCCCTCCACGTCGCCCTCGCCGCGGCCCTTGACGCGGACGGCCGGCATGCCGCGGCGCTCGCGTCCGTTGACCGCGCCGTGTCGCTTGGCGACGGCAGCGCGGGGACGCTGCTCTGCCGCGCCGACATTCTCGCAAACCTTGGACGCCACGCCGACGCGCTTGCCGCATGCGACACGGCCATCGCGCTGGATCCCGGCCACGCGGGGGCGCACCTGAGCCGCGCGATCGCCCTTGACGGGCTCGGCCGCCACGCCATGGCGCTCGACGCCTGCGAGAGCGCGCTCGAGCTCGACCATGGCCTGGCGTGGCTCCACTCTGACCGCGCGCGCCTGCTCCTCCTGCTCGACCGCCCGGACGAGGCCCTCGACGCGCGCGGGCGAGCGCTCGAGATTGACCCCGGCCACGCGTCATCGCATGCCAACCTCGGCGCCGCGCTGGTCTCGCTGGGCCGCCACGCCGACGCGCTTGCCGCGTACGGGCAGGCCGTCCGGCTAAACCCCGACGCGTCCCTGTTCCACTACGGCCTCGCCGACGCGCTAGATGGCCTTGGCAGGGGCGGCGAGGCCGCCGAGGCGCGCCGCCGGGCCGCCGCGCTAGGCCACGGGGGCGTCCTCACGGCGCCATGAGCGCGCGCGCCGGCGGCACGCTGT
The DNA here is from genome assembly GCA_007570915.1 of Cenarchaeum sp. Taxonomy (GTDB): domain Archaea; phylum Thermoproteota; class Nitrososphaeria; order Nitrososphaerales; family Nitrosopumilaceae; genus JAHRAL01. The sequence continues at coordinate 576 of RKSK01000191.1, read as the reverse complement.
TATAGGAGCGCGCGCGCCGCCGGGCCCATGGGGCGCAAGAGGGCCGCGCGCGGCCCTGTCGCCGAGGCCGACGCGCTGATGCGCAGGGGCTGCACGCTCTACACGCAGGGCAAGCGCCGCGAGGCCCTCGACGCCCTCACGCGATCCGTCGAGATCTCGCCGGACACGAGCAGCCTCGCGCACTTTGTCAGGGCAAAGGTCCTCCTCGAGCTGGACCGCGCCGAGGAGTCGCTTGCCGCGTACGACAAGTCCCTCGAGCTCGACCCGCTCGACGCGCTTGCCCACTGCAACCGCGCAGGCGTGCTCGCCGCGCTGGGCCGCCACGCCGACGCGCTGGCCGCGTACGACCGCGCGATAAGGGTCGGCCCCGTCACGCCCGAGTTTCACTCCGGGCGCGCCGAGGCCCTGGACGCGCTCGGGAGGCGGGGGGAGGCAGACGAGGCGCGCCGGCGCGCCGCGGACCTCGGCGCGCGCGGCGCCTAGCGCAGCCGCCCGTGCAATCCTTTTATGGCAGGGCGCAGCCGCCCGCCCGCATGGGCGGCATGCCGCGGCACGCACGGGGGGCGCAGGGGCGGG
>RKSK01000150.1 GCA_007570915.1 Cenarchaeum sp. | reverse complement strand
GCCGCAAACGAGAGGATCCAGCGCGCGGGCCCGGCCCCCGTGGCGGGCAGGGCCGAGCCCGTGGGCCTGCGCGCGCCCTCCGAGCTCGAGCTTCCCGTAGGCCACGCGCTGGCGCCCCTTGGGGGCACAGGGGGGGATCGCCACCGCGTGCCCAAAGGACGGGGCGCCTGTGCGGCGCCCCGGGATCATAGGGGGGCGGGCGGAGGCGGCCCTTGGCCGTCCCGGTCGACAGTCCCGCCCAGCACGGCGAGCGCGGCCGGGCACGTGGCGGGAAGGCGGGCTCCCCCCATCGCGGCAGTCTGCGGCGAGCCGGCGGCCAGGTTTCATGGCGTGCCCGTGGCGCAGAGGAACGTCGCGGGCTCGCCGTACAAGGCGGCGCTTTGCGCGCGCGCCCGCGCGGACTGAAATCCCCGCGCCGGGGCCGCGCGGGGCGCGCCGACAGCCTCCGCCGCCGGCCGGCGCGCGGCGCGCCGCCGCGGGGCCGAGGCGAGCCCGGCCTGGCCGCGCAGGACGGGCTGCCGGCCCTGCCCGAGGCGCGGCGCGCCGGGGGGCATGCCGGGCGCGGCCGCCTGGCCCCCCGGCCCGGGTTTTGCTGCGCGGCCGCCCCCGCGCGTGCGGTGCCGCCCGCAGGCGCCGCGCGGGGGCCCCCGCGCGCGCGATCCCCGATTGGTTAATAACACCCGGCTTTTGCCCGCGCCGCCGATGGCAGCACAGGCCACAGCAGAGGGTCCACTCGAGCGCGCGGCGAGCGAGACAAAGAGGTACGCCGCGAGGATTGTGAAGGATCCGCAGGCGTGCCCCATGTTCCCCGTCATAAACGAGCACAACGGGGCTGCCGAGACGCTCTGCTACGTCCAGGGGTACCTCGCCGGCCTCGTCGCCGCCGCGGGCCAGAGGCCCACAAAGGCCGAGATGGACAGGCTCGTGCACTACACTCTGCACGACCCGAACGTGCGCGACATGGCAGTGAACATGCAGGCGGACGCAGAGTTTCCCGACACGCCGTACCCGCCTCGAGCTCCCAGTGGACCACGTGCCGGCGTCGTTTGGCAGCGTAGAGGACATTGCCACCGTGTACTCGAAGGACGAGGCGCTTGCGCAGTGCTCCAGGATCATAGAGAGGCACGGGTGGAGGCAGCTCTCGGCCGTCCCGGGCAGCCGCGTCGCGCTCAGCACGTCGAGCGCGGCCAGGCACGTGGCGGGCAAGCGATCTCCCTCCATCGCGGCGATCTGCAGCGAGCCGGCAGCCAGGTTTCATGGCGTGCCCATAGTGAGCAGGGGCATAGCGGACTCGCCGGGCAACGCCGCGACCTTTCACGCGCATGTCAGGGCCGGCTCGGAAATCCCCGCGCCCCTTCCCCGCTAGCCGAGCGCCTCGCGCAGGCGCGCGAGCAGGGGGCGCAGCAGCTCGACTATGAGCGCAACGGCGAGGCCGCCGCCGATCCCGATGGCGATGCCCCAGCGGTGGCGCGCCCACCACGACTCGCGAAACCGCTCCATTATCTTTATGCGCACGGTGGGCATTGCATTCTCAAGCCTCCGCTGCGCCACATAGAGCGCAAAGCCGTCTGGCACGCGGACGTCGATTATGCATGCTCCCGCCTCGCCCATGCGCTCGTGCTCCCCAACTTCCATCTTTGTCAGAAACTCCCTCTCGAGGGCGCTCACCACGTTGGCAAAATCAACATCCGCAAAATAGATCACGGCAACGGACACTATGCGGGTCATGGCCATCACTCATGGTACTTTATCCTCGCGGATATCTTTATGGCGTCCCTGCCAGCCAGCTCGTTGAGCTCGTCCATGCGCTTCAGGGCGTCGTTGACGCTGTCAAAGCTCCTCTCGCCCACGTGGTTGTACGCCGCCGTGGGCTCGGCGTCGTATACCTTGCAGTCGTGCATGAGCGCCTTGAGGCGCTCGCATGCCTCCTTGTCGTTCTCGTCGCGGCAGAGCACCTGGAACCACGCCTTGACCATGGTGGCGCCGTGGCGCCGGGGCGCAGTATATTAGCCTTCGGCAGGCCCGAGCCTGCCTGCACGGCGGTGTTGCATAACTCACACATCCCAAAAGTAGGCCCCGCGCCCGGTCCGGGCCAAACAGGCCCATGGGGGGACCCTGGCGGGCCGCCGATGGCGCGGCAAAAGGCGGGGCCAAGGGCGGCGCAGATGGGCAAGGAGATGGCGAGAACAGCAGCGCGCCCAGGGCTGTGGCGCGGGCGGTCGCCACGGCAGCGCAGGGCCTGCGCACCGCGACCCGGCCCAACAGGAAGTACGGGGCCGGCACGATCCTGGTCCTGGTCGCGCTGGCCGCCAGCAACGGCACCCCGGCCGGCGGCTTCCCGGGGCTCGGCGAGTACGCCGGGACCGCCGGCAGGATGCCCACCGCCGGGCGGGCGCGCCAGGCGATGCAGGCGCGCGACGCCGGCGTGGCGCTGCGCCGGCGTGGCGCTGCGCCGGCGTGGCGCTGCGCCGCCTGCGCGCGCTGCGGCGGCGGGCGGGCCCCCGGCGGAGATCGTCGTCGCGCTTGACATGCACGGCATCTGCCGGTACGGGCGTGCAATCCCCAGGTGGCTCGTGCGCGCGAGGTCTGACCACGGCCCGGCGAGGAGGGAAAGGCACACGGCGGCGCAGTGTGCGGCCAACCGCAGGAGGGTCACGCCCGGCGCCGTGCGCGTGATGCCGGGCGACTCTGTGGAGGCCGCGTTCTCCACCGTGTGCAGGCGCGTCAGGGCGGCCTGCGCGCGTGCCGGCGTCAGGCCGGTCCTGCTAGTGGACCGCGGGCACTTCATGGCAGGGGTGCTCGGGCGGCTCGCGCGGCACAGGGTGCGCTGGCCCGTGCCGTGCCCGAACTCGCGCCGCGTCGCCGCGGCGCTGCGCGATTTCACCGCCGGGCGCCGCGGGGTAGTGTCCAGGATGCGCATCTCCGACGGGCGCGGGAGGTAGGCGCCGCACACGATGATCATAAGGAAGAGGAAAAAGCGCAGGGGCAGGGGGCCGGAGGGGGCGCACATTGCGTTCGCCACCAACATGCCGTCGGTAGACCCGGACGAGCCGTGCCCGCGCAGGTGGGGGATCGAGAACGGCTGCAAGCTGCTGAAGCAGACGCGCATGCGCACGCCGGGCCGTGACGGGAACGTCAGGGCATTCTGCCTTGTGGTGTCGCTCGTGGTGCACAACGCGTGGGCAATGCTGCACCCGGGCAGGGGGGCGGCCGGCGACAGCTGGAGGATCCCGGCGAAGTCGCTCATGTTTCTGATCGTGCTGGGGGCCTGCAACGAGTTTGGCATCCAGCCGAGGCTGAGGCCGCCGAGGAAGCCGCCGCCCTAGGCGGCTCCCAGGTCCCCACATTTGGGATCTGTGAGGTTTCATGGCGTGCCCATAGTGAGCAGGAACATCGCGGACTCGCCGGACAGCGCCACGGCATTTCACGCGTACGTCAGGGCAGACTCGAGTGTCCCCGCGCCGGGGCCGCGCGGGCGGGGGGGCGCCGGGCCGGCGCGGCTGCCAGTGCAAGTGCCGCGCCCCACGGGCAGCCCCGCGCTCGCGATCCCCGAATGGTTGACAGCCCCCAACATTTGCCCGCGCCGCCGATGGCAGCGCAGGCCACGGCGGAGAGCCCCCTCGGGCGCGCGGCGATCGGGACAAAGAGGTACATTGCGAGCATCGCGGGCGACCCGAGGGCGTGCCCAGTGTTCCCCTATACCCGCGACCATAAGTCCTCCCCGCGTTTTGCGGCGTTTTTGCGCAAGCACGCTTGCGGGCAAAGTCCGCGTGGTCGTCCGGGCCTGCCCGTTTGACGGCCGCGCCGGCATGTTACGG
>RKSK01000006.1 GCA_007570915.1 Cenarchaeum sp. | reverse complement strand
CGGCCCTGTGAGCGACTCGCCGCCCTCGCCGACCTCCATGCCGCAGACGGGATCCCTCGCCACGCCGCGCGCGCGCCGGCCGGCGCGACAAAAACGCTTTGGCGGCCCCGCGGGCTATCGGGGGCATCCCCCCACGGGCCGCGTCATGCCACGGAGGCCCCCCAGGGCATCCTAGCCTCGAACTGCCCGCACGGCGTCTCGCCGGCCGCCAAGCCGCCACGGAACAGGCGGGGCAATCCTGTAAAATGCATATATTACGCCGCCTTGGCTTGTGCGCCCAATGGCGCGCAAGGCTAGAGCGGGCGGCAGGGGGGGCAGCCCTGACATAGAGCTGGACATCTCGAACTTTGGGCCAATCGCAAGGGGCGGGATTGCCCTCAGGCCGCTCACAATCTTTGTCGGCCCGAACAACTCTGGCAAGACGTACGCCTCGGTTCTCTTGCACTCTGTAATATCGTCGTGCGCGGATCTCGCCGGCGCTGCCAGGTCAGGAGACTGGGCCGGTCAGCTCCTGGAGAGCGGGGCGTTCCATGCCCTGTCAGGCAGAATGGCAAGGCTCGCACCCGGCAACGGCAAGGACAGGGCGCACGTGCCGCGCGACCTTGCTGAGAGCATACATGGCTGCGCGGCAGGGGGATTTTTTGAGGCGGCGCTCTTGTCGCACATGCGGCGCAACTTTGGCTCGCCGTTGGGCGACCTTGTGCACACGGGCGCAAGGCACTCAAGGATACGCATAGGCGGCCCCATTACTGCCAGCGTCTCCATCTCTTGCGGAGGAAGGGCAAGGGTGGGGGTGGATCCAGTGTTCCCTGGGCGCCCTGCCCGGCGCGCCCGCGCCCACGCGGAAAGCGGGGCAAGGCGTGGGCCCGGGAGCGCCGCAAGCGGGGGGAGATCGGGGATGCGCGCCACGGCAAGGTATGCGGACGGCAGGCGCGGCCACGCCGCGCTCCTGGGCCTGGCCGCCACCATGGCCGGCCACGCGTCCATGTCGATACCGTCGGGCGCCTCGCACTATCTTCCGGCAGCGAGATCCGGAATCATGTGCGCGCTCGGCGCGCTGGCCCCTGGCATCATCCAGGGCTATGCCCGTGGCCTACAGGGCGGCACCGCGGTGCCTGGAACCCTGTCAGACCTGGCCGACTCGATCACGCGCCGCGGGGAGCCCCGCGCAGGGGGCCAAAACGGCCGCGGGGGGGTCATCCCGGACCTGTTTGGCGGCAGCGTGGGATGGCATGGCGCCGGCGCAATCTCCTACCGCCACCTGGGCGCACAGGTTCCGATCCACAGGTCTGCTTCGGGAATAGCCGAGACTGCCCCGCTGGCCCTCGCCGTGGCGAGAATGGGGGTGGGCGACACGCTCATTGTCGAGGAGCCCGAGGCGCACCTGCACCCAAAAAGCCAGGTGCCCCTGGCAAGGCACCTTGTGGGGCTTGTCCGGCGCGGCATGCGCGTAATCTTGAGCACGCACAGCGACTTTCTCCTAGAGCAGCTGGACATATTTGTAAAGCTTGGATCGCTCACGCCCCCAAAGCGGGCCAGAAGGGGGTACGGCAAGGGCGACTATGTCCTGGACGACGAGATCGCGCCATACGCGTTTGCCAGAAGCGCAAAAGGAGGGCACACAATCTCGGAGCTAGAGCACTCTGCTGACGACGGCATATCGTATGACGGGTTTATTGACGTGGTCGAGTCCATGGCAGAGGACGACTATGGCATATATGCCGCGCGGGGGAACAGATGGTGAATGCGGTCGATAAGGGACATGTGCGGCGCATACGAGACTTTTAGGTGCAAGAGCAAGAACAGGATGGCCAGGTGCGTGTTTTGCCCCAGCCCAGGCGCCAACTCGCTGATACTGGACTGTGACAAGATAATGGAGCTGCGGGGAGCCAATGGGGTCATGAGCGACTGTATAGTGATCGAGTGTCACGGCATACTGCATGTGGCCATAGTGGAGTTCAAGGGAGGCTCTTACTCGCCCAGGCACACGCGGTCTCAGCTCATGGCTGGCGCTAGCCTTGCGATGGACCTGCTTGAGGAGGCAAAGCACAGGGCAGAGCACCGCATTCACCTGGTTGTGGTCGCGCCCCGCCATCGGCGCCTGCAGCAAAAGTTTCTCTGCCATGGGGGCGTGATCCTCCGCGGCAAGAGGCTGCACATACACACGGCCAAGTGCGGCACGCAGTTCTCGCAGGTCATAGCACGCGCGCAGCGGGCCGCCGCGCCCTGACGCCTGCTGGGCGCGGCGCCGACCCCGCCACACCTTGAAATACGGCGGCCCCTCCCGTGCGCGGCGTTGAGGACGGCCCTCTACCTGGCCCACATGAACCCCGTGACAGAGGCCCACGAGCAGATAATCGGGAACCTGCGCTCGAAGGCCGGCTCTGTGATTGTCATGCCCGTGAGGTTTGTGCGCGGCGGCGAGGAGGTCAACAGCCGCAGCTTTCCGTTCACGCACGCCACGCGAACCCGCATGGTCCGCGCGCTCTTTGGGGACGCCGTGGCCGTATCTGGTGCCTACACGTTCACGGCCCCCTTTTCGCGCTACCTGCCGCCGCTGCTCTCGCGCGAGTCCTGGCGCCTTCGAGGCCGCATCGCCGCCGAGGGCGGGGCGGACTATTTCACGTACACCGGCGACAGGGCAGAGTGGCTCGCGCTCAAGGCGTACGGCCTGCGGCCGGTCCTCGGGAGGAGGAGGCCGGTCTCGGCGACGGGGGTGCGCGAGAGGATGTACAGGGCCGCGCTCGGCGAGGATGTCGACTGGAGGCGCGGCCTGCCTGCGGCGGTCGCCGGGATCATCGCCGAGGAGGGGAACTGGGA
>RKSK01000189.1 GCA_007570915.1 Cenarchaeum sp. | reverse complement strand
GCGGCGCCGACGTTTTCCGTCGACCCGGCATCGATCAGGCCGCTTGCCTCGGGAACCGAGCTGGCAATAGACTTCTCGCAGGGCGTAGCGGGATCCACGGCGGCCAGTGAGTGGGAGCTGGGGTTCTATAATGGGGGGACGCAAGTTGGCACGGCAATGGTGACCGCCCTGTCCGCAGGCTCCTCGCCAGGCACGGACCTAACGCTCACGGACAAGGCCGCGCGAATCGTCCTTCACACGGCGGACCCGGCGCCACAGGGGGCGACTGCGCTTGACGTCAGGCACATGCCCGCGACGGGCGACGCTGGGCTGGCGGGCGAGGCCCCGCTCGAGGGGCGAGGGGCGTCTGCAGCGGGGGGCCGCACGGAATTTGGGGGCAACCCGTCCGTGGAGGGGGCCAGGTTTGTCGACGCGCGCACGGTGCGCCTCTCGCTTGACCGGCCCCTGGAGCGCTCGGGCGGCCTGCTGCCGTTTGTGGACACAGGGGCCACGGTGGATCCCAACCCGGCAAAAATGACCCGCGGAACCCTGGGGTTCCGCGGGGCCACCACGATCGGCCTCTCGCCTACGCTTGGCGACACAGTCGTAGAGTATGAGCGCGGCTCGCGCGAGGTGACGCTCCACTCCTCAAGGCCCGCCGCGGCTGCCGCAGGGCACCAGGTGGTCATTCCGCCCGGCCTCACGGCCACCGCGTCGCTCGGCGACCCGCCCAGCGAGAGCAACACCTATGACCTGCGCTCGGCCACAGTCGGCGGCGAGGGGTACTCTGGCGCGCTCTTGCCCAGGGCCGACCTCGTGGCCTCGCGCGCGGACACGGGCGCCCCGAGCGTGCTGTACGCGTACGCCGACAGCGGGCGCAACCGCTTCACGATGGTCCTTACAGGGCCGCTGGACCAGGCGTCTGCGGACGCAGCCACGTTCAGCATATCCCAACCGGGCATGTCATCATCCGCGCAGGAGGCCCAGTTCGTCTACAATCCGGGCTCGCTCCGGATTGACCTGCTCGTCGCCGAACTCAGCGCCGGCGTAGAGTACACTGCGACGTCCGGCAGCCGGATCAGGGGGGAGAGCGGCGCGGAGTCCGCGGGGCCGCTGTCGGCCACGGCGACCGCGTCGCCGTCCCCCTCGCTCGCCATCGTGTCCGCGGAGTTTGTCTCGCCCTGGGAGCTGGAGGTGCGCCTAAACCGCCCGATCGACCCCGCGTCTGCGGCGCTTGTGACCGTCTCCGGGCTGGGGGCAGTGACGCAGGAATACGCCCCGCGGTCACTCTCGGTGACGCTGCTCACCGAGCTCCCCGCAGCTTACGGGAACACCTACGCCGTTACCCTCCGGCAGGGCATCCACGACTATGCGGGAACGCGGTTCATCGCCCCGTCTCCTGCCAGCATTTTTGCGACGCTCGACGTGCTGCACACGGCGCCGCCAGACACCGACCCCCCCTCCGTGATCCTGGCCTGGGCGATCCCTGGGGATCCGGACAGCATACGCGTCCTCTTTGACGAGGGGCTCTCGCCCGAGCCCACGTCGGGGTTTGAGGTGAGGCGCGTCGGCGCGCCAGAAGACCTTGAGATCACCGTATCCTACAACGAGCTAGGCGGGGGAGGGGGGCCCAGCAGGGTAGACCTCGGCCTCGGGGACCACGAGCTCCTGGAGGGCGCGCGGTACAGGGTCACGGTGCCGCCCGTCTCTGACGGGATCCGCACGTCGGACCGGGCGACCGTGACGGTGGAGTACTCGGGCGCGCCTGTGGCGCTTGACGCAGAGTTTACGGGGCGCAACTCGCTGCGCCTGGGCGTCAGCGAGCCGCTTGACCCGGATACCGTGGACGGCATTGCAGTGGCCGGGCTGGGGAGGACGGACGTGGAGTACAAGCGCGGCTCGACAAACGTGTTCCTGCGCACTGCGGGAGACCCCGTCGACGGCACGGAATACGAGATCCGCGTGCCGTCGTCTGTGACGGACACGCGAGGGGCGCGCTTTTCTGACGGCGGCGCGGGCGGCTCGCCGACTATCGTGGTGCCGGTGACCTATGACGACGCCGACAAGCCGGTGATACTGCGCGCCGAGCTGCGCACGCCGACGGCCACGGCGGTCATCTTTGACGAGGACGTGACGTTTGCGGACCCGTCCCGGCCGGGCCTGCGCGCGGCGCACTGGACCGTGTCTGCGTCGCCGGGCGGGAGCCTTGGCGTGGGCGCGGCAGGGTTCCCGACCGGAGCGCACCTTATCACATCCCTCGATAATAGCGAGCTGCTGCAGTACGACTCTGGCCGGACCATTGTCCTGGCGCACGGGCCGGCCCCGCCGCGCTCGGCCGTCTCCGTCTCGTACGCGCCCGGCGGCGACGGGGGGGACGTCACCGACACGGCCTCCTCGCCCAACGTCCTCGACGCGGCCACCGTGGATGCTGCGGACGCCACGCCCCCGTCGTTCACGGCGCGCACGCTGACGGTGTCCTCGACGCTTGTTGAGTTTACGAGGCCGCTCGGCGGGTTCACCTCGGCCTCCGAGTGGGATGTCGACGGGGACGAGGCGACCAGCATATCCCGCGTCGGCTCCTCGGCCGTCATGGGGGAAGGCAGCGTCTTTGTGCCCCAGGGCACCGCGTCGATCACGTTGGAGCACGGGGAGACCGGCGGCCCGGGCGAGCCGCCGTTTGTGTCATATAGGGCGCCGGACAGCGCGGCACTGCGAGCGGGAACGGAACGCCTGGGGGCGCTGTCCACGCGGGCCGCAGACGGCATTGCGCCTGCGGCGAGGGCAGAGTTTGCCGGGAGGCAGGTGATCCTCCTCGCGTTCACCGAGCCCCTGGACACCGCCACGGTGGCGGCGGGGGCCTTTTCGGTCACGGCGGCTGGCGGCGGCGCAAACCTGCTGGCGGCGCAAAACGCCGTCACGCACCACGCGGGATCGCCCGTGGTCGTCCTGCGGCTGGGGGCCAATGCTGCCCAGTCCGAGCACACGGTCACGGTGGCCCCGTCTGTGACCGACGCCAACGGCGTAGCGTACGCCGCGCCGGGCTCGCCCATAACGGCGACCCCGCCGCAGGGGACGCCGCCCGAGCCGTTCACGGCGCGGACAGCCTCTAGGTCGCAGACAACCGTCACGTTTGACCCCGCCGTCTCCGGCACGACGTCGGCGTCCGAGTGGACGGTTGACGGCCTGCGGGCAAGCGGCATAGTGACAGAGTCAGATGGCTCCTCGATGGTTGCCCCGTCTGCCATGCTTGCCGACGGGACAACCAGCATAAAGCTGACGCACAGGCCCCTGGGCTCCACCGCGGCCACTCCGGCCGTCTCGTACGCCCCCGGCCCCTCGCCGCTTGAGGCCGGCGATGCCCCCCTCGCGGCGCACACGGCGATCGCCACAGACGGGGCAGGGCCCGCAGAGGTGTCCACCCGGACCGCCTCTAGGACGACAACAGAGGTCACGTTCAGCGAGCCTGTCCGGTTTAGGGGGGATGACGCCTCGGACAGGGCGGGCAAGTGGGACGTGACCGATGGCTCCTCTCTGGCAGTGGGCACTGTAGAGATAAAGTCCGACACGCAAGACACCACGATAACCATAACGCACGCGCGAAACTCCGGCCCTGCGGCGAGGCCGAGCGTGTCGTACACGGCGGCCGGTGACGGCTCGCTGGAGGACGCGGGGGGCAACGGCGCCGTGTACGCCGCCGCCTCCGCCCCAGAGACCGCCACGGACGGCGTGCAGCCGTCGGCGTTTGTACAGATTGTGCCCGACACCGTTCGCACCCCGACGTACGCGATACATGTCTGGCTTGACGAGGAGGTGGTGGGGTGGGAATCGCTCCCGCGGTACCTCGTGCCGTTCTCCGTGGATCCGATGCGGCCCGCGTACCTTGACATGCCGGGCCTCGCCCTGGCCGCCGAGGACGGCTCGGACGTGCCCGTGTACCTGAGGCAAGTCGACGACAGCACAGCAACCCCTGTCGAATCTCGCCCACAAACGGAGCTGGAAACTGCGCCAAAGGGTCGGCTTCAGATGTTCACCTACGAGGATCTCGTCGACGGCGCCACCTACACGCTCACAATCCCGCCTACGCTCACGGACACGGCGGGCAACGCCTTTGAGGCGACCCTGAAGCTGACGCACGGCAGCGACATGGCCGGCCCCATGCTGGAGCGCGCCGCGTTCACGGGGCCGAGGTCGCTGTACGCCGAGTTTGACGAGCCGCTCAAGGGATCCACCGTCATACCCGGGTCCTTCACGGTCAAGGCAGAGGGCGCAAGGGCCAACCTGCTGTCCTCCGTTGGCGCCTATGTTCAGCACTCCAGGCGCGTCACAATGGAGCTAAACGCCGACGCCGCAGAGGATACCACCTACCGCGTGGCCGCCACCACGGATCTGCAGGACGCGCGCGGCAACGCCCACGCCCCCGGCGACCCTGCTACGGCGACGTACGACACCACGCCGCCGACGGCCTCAAAGGCGGCCTTTGTGGACCGCTACACGCTAGAGGTGACGGTCAGCGAGCCCCTTGACGTCGAGACGGTGCGCTCGATAAGGGCGACGGGGCCGGGATTTGGGATATTTGACATAGAGTACGAGGAGGACTCTACAACCGTCACGCTCAACACGCTCAGCCTTGGCACGTCAGGGCAAATAACGTACCCAGAGGCGCGCGTCACAATCCCGGCCACGGTGACCGACGCCAACGGCGTGGCGTTTGAGCCGACTACGCTCTTTACCGCCCACGGCGACATGATGGCGCCCGTCCCGCACACGGCGGTCGCCACCTCGCCCACGTCCACGCTCGTCCTGTTTGACCCCGTGACCGACAGGATACGCCTCGGCAACGGCGCGACCATGGCAGAGCGCGCGGCGCACTGGACTGTGGCCGATACTCGCGGGACGCCGTCCACGTCTGATGACACGCCCCTGACGGTGACAGACGCCAGGGTCGCCAGCGACTGGCACGCCATCCTCCTCTCGCACGACCCCTCCTCCGGCCCCGACGCGGCCCTCTCGGTCGGGTACGTGGCAGGGGCCGACGACGCGGGCCGCGTGAGGGACTGGGCGGATCCGCCCAACGTACGCAACACCGACGCGGCCATATCGCGGTACGAGGACCGGTCCAGCCCGACCGCCAGGTCCATCTCGCTCTCGCTCCTCCATGATAATGCAGACACCGACGCGTCGCTCCCAAGGTACGCAAACGAGGGCGACACGATAACGGCGACCCTGGTGCTCGACGAGCCGGCCGGTGCCAACGCGCCGACTATCGACATGTTTGGAACGGTGGCCGGCATGGCCGCCTCGTCTGCGGGCCAGTCGCCGACATGGACGCACGCGGCCACGGTGCCCTCCACGGACGCCGCGCAGGGCGAGCTCGCCTTTGAGGTGCGCGCGTGGGACGCGAGCGGCAACGCCGTCACGCTCGGGCCGGCCGACCTGCCCGCGGGCCGCTCGCGGATCACGATAGACACCGTGGCGCCCGGCTTTGCGGCGCGGACCGCCGGCGCAGGCGTGACCGTCATCACGTTTAGCGAGCCCGTCAGCGGCCTCCTCGTGGCATCCGACTGGGAGGTCGCCGGCTCGCCGGCCTCGGGCGCCTCGGCCTCGGCCGCAGCGCCCCCCTCGCCTGCCCTCCTCCTCTCGGGGGCGACGTCGGCGGCCCTCTGGCACGGCCCCCTGGCCTCCACGTCGGACACGCCCGTGGTCGAGTACGCGCGCCGGCCCTAGGCGCGGGCCGCCGGCGGCAGCCTTATAACGCCCCGTTTTGGGGGCGCGCGCGATGGACGAGCCAGTGAGCGCCGAGGTCGCCAAGGGCATGACGAGCGGCGTCAACTTTGAGGGCAAGCTGACGAGGAAGGGCGAGGTCCGCACGGTCAACCTGAAAAGGGGCGGGACCGCCGACGTCTGCGACATGACGCTGACCGACGCCGGGGGCGGCCAGATCGACCTCACGCTCTGG
>RKSK01000203.1 GCA_007570915.1 Cenarchaeum sp. | reverse complement strand
ACGCGGTACTCGGGAAAGAGCGACTCTAGTATGTTCCATACCCTGTGGCGCACGGCGTCCTCGTTTGCCCTGGGGGGCAGAAGCCTGCGGAGGTGGGACATCTCGCGGCGCGCAGAGTCAATGTCCGGCACGCCAGACCTGTCGCCCCTGCGCGGCGAGATCGCCGGCGGGCGCGACCCGTGGGCCGCCTGCCTCCCGCGTCCCCCCATGGCGTCCCGGCGCGCGGACGGACTTTTTTAAAAAAGCCCCCGGCGCCGCGCGCGCGGCCCGCCGCACCCTTTTAAGCGCGCACCGCGACAGGCCCACGCCATGCCCAAGCGGGCCATACTCACCAGCGCGCTGCCCTACGCCAACGGCGAGATACACCTGGGGCACGTCGCCTCGACGTACCTGCCGGCCGACGTGACGGCCCGCCACCTGCGGCAGCGCGGCGTCGAGGCCCACTATGTCTGCGCGACGGACGACTATGGCACGCCCATACTAATCCAGTCCGAGCGCGAGGGCAAGACGCCCCCCGAGTACGTCGCCGGCTGGAACAGGCGCGACGCCGAGGATTTCGAGTCCCTCGACATACGCTTTGACGCGTTCTCCTCGACGAGCAGCGAGGCGTGCTCGGAGTTTGTTCGCGGCGTGTACGAGCGCCTGCGCGAGGCCGGCCACATATACGAAAAGGAGGTGGTCCAGCCCTACTGCGAGCGAGACGCCATGTTCCTGCCTGACCGCTATGTCCACGGGACGTGCCCGCACTGCGGGGCCGTCGACCAGTACTCCGACCTGTGCGAGTCGTGCGGCAAGGTCCCCGACAGCATACTGGACCCCAAGTGCGCCATATGCGGCGAGGCCCCCCAAAACCGCTCCACGACGCACCACTTTTTTGCGCTGAGCCACTTTGCCCCACAGCTGCGCGAGTGGCTAGAGGGGTCCGTCGGCCTTCAGCGCGACGTGAAGAGGTACGTCCTGGGGTGGATAACGCAGGGCCTCTCGGACTGGGACATCACGCGCGACATAACGTGGGGCGTGCGCATACCCGGCGACGAGGGCCGTGTGTTTTACGGGTGGTTTGACAACCACCTCGCGTACATCTCGGCCACGCTAGAGATGCTCGGGGAGCGCGGGATCGACGGGAAGGAGTTCTGGAACTCGGCGGACATTTACCACTTTATCGGCAAGGACATAGTCTACCACCACTACCTGTTCCTGCCGGCAGTCAGGATGGGCCTTGGAGGCGAGTTCAAGCTGCCAGACCGAATGCCTGTCCGCGGGCACCTCACGCTTGCCGGAAAAAAAATCTCAAAGAGCCGCGGCCACTATATATCGATCCGCGACTTTTTGTCGCGCTACCCTGCCGACTACCTGCGCTTTTACCTGCTCCTGGCCACGCCCTACTCGCAGGACGACCTCAACTTTGACTGGGACGACTTTGCGCTGCGCATAAACAAGGAGCTCGTCGGCAACGTCGGCAACTTTGTAAACCGCGCGCTCTCCTTTGCGCACAGGTCCTTTGGGGGCCGCGTGCCGGCGTGCGGCGCCGAGTCCGGCGAGGACGAGGCCGCGCGCGCCAGGATCGGCGCGCTCGCAGGCGAGGTCGGCGCGCTCGCAGGCGAGGGCCACCTAGACCGCGCGCTCAAGGGCATACTGGCCTTCTCGGCGCACTTTAACCAGTACTTTCAGCACTGCGAGCCGTGGAAGGGCGGCGAGGGGGCCGCGACGTGCGTCCACCTCTCGGCCAACGCCGTCGGCAGCCTGGCGATCGCGCTGTGCGCGTTTGTCCCTTCCTCGGCGCAGCGGATGTGGGAGCAGCTCGGCGAGGCCGGCAGCGTCGGGGCGCAGCCCTGGGAGGCGGCCTCCGAGGTGCGCATCGGCGCGGGCCACGCCGTGGGAAGGCCGGGGGCGCTCTTTGCGAGGGTGGACGCGGGCGAGATTGAGGCCCTAAAGGGGTCGCTTGGCGTCGGCTCGGGGGCATGAGGCACCCAACGCCGGAAACCGCCGCTAGGCTGGCACGGCGAGGCGGCGCCCATGGCGCAAGGCAAGCCCCAGACGGAACAGCGCCCCCATCGGCATAGAAGGCACGAAGTGGCGCCAACGCCAGGACTGCCCGCTGGCGCGCCGTGGCCCGGGCAGGCCCGCATCGCGCCGCCTGAACCCCCACGGTTTTGCGCAAGCGCCCGACAGCGCCTCACGGCGGAAGGAGGCGATCCCTGCGCATGGAGCGCAGTGTCCGGTCATGGATGTCGGCAAGCTCGGTCCTGTTGGATCCCGCAAACAGGTCCAGGTGGGACAGCGCATAGTCACAGTCGGGGTTTGAGCAGAATGTTCCCTTCCAGACATCATTGTAGTGAAGAATTCCCTGCTGGCAGAGGTTGCACAGGGGCGGTTCTGCGCTCACGCCGGCTCCCCCGTGCGCCCGTATTTAACCGTTGCAGAAAATGTGCGCGGGCTTTGGCGGTTCAATCCCCTGACGGCGGGCATGCAAACCAAGTTTGCCAGGGGCGGAAAACCCCCCGCGACGGCAGCGGGGGCAGTTTAAAAACAAGCCCCGTTTCGGACCAGCCGCGCTAATGCAAGCAAGGACTGCGCTCTAGGACGCTAGAAAGCCTGGTTCCGCAGCCGCATGCGTGAATTTTGCATTTTAGGCCGTTGACAAGCACTGGCTTCAAAAGGCGCTGTTCGTCAATCCTTTTGAGGGATCGATTTCGCACCAATACAAGAAACATTCGGGCGTTCTTGAAACCACGCATGCTTTTTGTGATTAACAACGCGCGGTTTGCACCGTTCTCAAGCTGAGAACGCACGTGGTTTACTTTATAGCTGCCACTTTTTATCT
>RKSK01000194.1 GCA_007570915.1 Cenarchaeum sp. | reverse complement strand
GCCAACCCTTATTTGTGGGGGCCCCGGCGGGGCGGGGCGTGCGCGACGACGAGGGCGACACGTTTAGGCCCGCCTCTCCGGCCGAGGGGTTTTGCGAGCGCCTCGCCGGGTTCGGCGTCGAGGCCACGCCCAACGCGCACGCCTCCGGCGACGTCGAGGGCGGCGACTATTACTCTAGGCTCTTCTCCGGCGCGCCGCGCATGGTGACCAACAGGGGCAGCCTCGAGGTCTCCGGGACCAACATCGACGCGGTCCACATTGTGCAAAAGGGGTGAGCGGGACGGGCCAGGATCCCAACGCGATGCCGTGGGGCGCGATGGACAGGTTTCAGGCCCACTATGTCGTGAGGCGCGAGGACGGGCCGGGCTCGCACGCGCTCGCGGCGCGGACCGTCGTCGAGACCGAGGGCCATTGCGGCGCAAGGAGGGTCGCGCGAGTGTCGTGGTCCGGCGCCGGCCCGCTGGCCGACGCGCTCAACGCAGACGGCGAGCTCAACGCCATGATCGCCGCGATGGGCCGTCGCGGCGCGTCGATAATGGTAGAGCCGACGGGGGCCGGCGTGAGGATACACGGGCCGTGGAGGGCAGCGCACGAGTTTGGCGTGACGGCCGAGGAGTTTGGCGTGTACGACCGCATCGCCGGCCACGTAAGGGCCGCCTAGGCGCGCCACCAGTCAAGCGCGACGAGCGAGACGCCGCCGCGGCCGTCGGGCATCGCGAGTATGAACTGCTTTTTGACCGTCGTCGCGAGGCGCCCGGCGAGGACAGTCCCCGTAGCCGTTATCGCGTCGTCTCGCGCGTGGGCCTGCACGAGGTAGGGCGCGTGGTCGATTCCCGGCCCGCGCTCGTACACGGCAAAGTCGCACCCGAACTTTATCCCCGTGGTCACAATGTAGCCCTTGTCGCGAAAGTGCTCGTACACGGCGTACTTTGTGTCAAAGCTCTCATGGCCCTCCCTGCACGCGCGCTCAAGCGACCTGCGCGAGACCCTGCGCGCGCCCTCGTGTATCGATATGACCGAGCGCGCCTCGAGGTAGCGCGCCTCGAACATGTCGAGCACGAGCGGCACGTTGATCTCGCCGGGCTTTGGCTTTGGCATGCCGATCGGCTTGCCAAAATAGCCGCCCTCAAAGAGGCGCGCGGCGTCGCGCGCGGCCCACACGACGACCCTGCCGCCGACGAGCTCTGCCCTCATCCTAGAGGCTCAGCGCGAGCAGTATGAAAGAGTCGGACACGTGCTGGCACTTGTCTGCCATCTCCTCGATGCCCTCGATCACGTCCTTCATCAGGAGCAGCTCCTTTGTGTTGGACACCTCGTTGAGCGTCTTTATCGTGAGGTTGCGGTACATCGTGTCGATCTCGCGCTCTATGGCCTGGGCCTCCTGCGCGTGCTCGATCGCAGTCGCCGTGTTTGAGCTCAGGCTGCGGATTACCTCGTTGAGCTTGTAAATCTCGTCGACGACGAGCTCTATGAGCCTCGTGATGTCCTCTCCGAGGCCCGACGCCTTGAGCGTCGCGGGCTTTATGTTGGAGAGCTTGAAGGCTATCCCCGTTATATAGCCGGCGATCTCGTCCATCGTGTAGGCCGTGTTGAGGAGGTTCTCGCGGTTCATTATGAGGCCCCCGACGTCGGCTACCTCGCGCGTGATCTTGCGGCGCAGCGTCTCGACCTCCTCCTCTATCCCCGATATCTGCTCGAGGGCCGACTTTATGCCGGCCTTGTCGCGCTTTGCCATCATCTTGGGCATCTCGGAGAGCTCGCGCGCGGCGTTGAGGATGCGGTTGATCTCGTCCTGCAGGACGGCGACGGCCTTGCGCTTGGCCTGGACCTCAAGCTCGCCGCTGTACAACGCGCGCGCGCCCCGCGCGGCGGCTAATTAAATCCTTGCCGGGCCAGGGGCCCGGGCGGCGCGGCGGGCGGGGCCGGCCGCGGGCGCCCCGGAGTGCAGGATCGCGCGGGCCCGCGGGGGCTGCTGCGCGGCGCTGCCCGCCGGCCTGGCGGGAACGACCGGCCGGCCTCCTGCCAGCGTCGTTCCGGGCAGGGGGGCGCGGTGTCCGTGCGGGGTTGCGCCGGCTCGCGCGAGTCCGGCCGGCGGCGGGGCAGCCACGGCGGCCCTGCGCCAGTCACATGGCACGGCATTCCCGAGCTTAAAAGCTCCCCAACAGTTATAGCCTTGCCTCGCAGAGCGCGCCCCGACATGATACAAGACACGAGCGCGAACATGGCGGCCAGGCCCGCCGCACAGACCCGCGGGGGCGCTGGCGCGTGATAATAGAGGCAGACGTGCCAGACCTCGGGTACGTGTTAAAGCAGGTTCCAAACTCTGACTTTAAGATGGACGGGTTTAACGACCGCCTCCGCCTCCAAAAGATAGTTTACATGCTCCAGGCCTTTGGCGTGAACCTCGGATACGGGTTTTCGTGGTATTTCCGTGGGCCGTACTGCACGTCGCTGGCCAGGGCCGGGTTTGAGCTGGAGCAGATTTACGGCATGATTCCCGATGGGGTGAAAGTAAAGCCCGTGGATCCTAGGGCGCGTGAGGGGCTAAAGCGGTGCATAAAGTTCGTCAAGGACGTGATGGACGACCCCAACGACCTGAACCGCCTAGAGATCGCGGCGTCCATACACCTGCTTGTGCGCACAACATCGCTCACAAAGCAGGACATATTCGGGCGCGTCAGGGAAAAGATGTCGTCGCAGGGGGTCACGGACGGCATGTGCGCGGACATGTGGGGCAGGCTGTGCAAGGAGGGGCTGATTTCTGACGGCAAGCAGTGACGGCGCAGGGGAGCCCGACGGCGCAGCCGACTGCAAGAAAGGCGCCAAGACCTTCAAGATTGAGGCCAAGATTGGCGATCCGGGCGAGGCCATGGAGGCGTTTACTTCCCACCAGCAGTATGCCGACCTTGCTCTTGCCGTAACGCTGCAGGACCTGGCAGAGTCTGGGCACACCCTAGACAGGAACGAGCGCCCCGCATTTGCGCAAAACCCCGCAAGCGTGGTAAGGCTGTATCCCGAGAAGAGCAAGGAGAGTCTGATTACCCGCGTTCTAGAGCAGTATCGCGAGCCATGACGCCGCTGGATATTGCGCTGGACGGCGTCAGCCGCGCCGTCTGGGCGTTTTTGGCAAGCGTCTGGGATGACGCAAACCGCGCCATCCTGGTTTCTGTGATAGTCGGAATTTGCGCCTATTTTGCGCGCAGGTTCATGGACGATCTGCGAATGAGCCAGAGCCTCGCCCAGGTGCTGGGATCCGAGCTTGCCGAGAACAGGAGGATCCTAACAAGGGTGGAGAAGAGGGGAAGGCGCGCATCCCCAATGAGGGTAGACGGCGTTTACAGGGGCCTCTTGGCGTCAGGCAACATACGCTACTTGCGCAGGCACCAAGAGGCGCTCTACAGGCTGTATTCCACCACAGGGGCAGACGATCCAGGGCTTCCAGCCGCGTTGGAGGCCGCCATTGTGTAGATTGGGAACGTGTCACGCCCACTGGTTTGCAGGTGGCTTTCCACGGCGCAGCGCGCGCTGCGCGGGGCGTTTCGGCGCAGGGCCGGGCCCTAGTCCGCGCCGGCGACTGCCGACTTTACCTGCGAGCGGTACAGCGCGACGGCCTCCTCGCCGCTGGAGGCGTCCTCGGCGGACTTTTCCTCGCGGACCCTCCCCGTGAACTTTGGGAACCGCAGCGCGAGGCCGTGGCCCTTCCTCACGGCGCCCATCGCGGCCAGGTGCGTCGGGCTGAGCGTGATCTCCGAGGCGACCACCTCTATCACCACCTCGGGGGCAAACCAGACGTCGGGCTCCAGGCCGCTCTCCACGCGCGCGTCGCGCCTCAGGACCACGCGCGGCGAGAGCATCTGGTAGAGCCTGTCGAGGTCCTCGTCGGTGAACCCCGTGCCCACCTTGCATATGCTCGAGAACATGTCGCGGTCCGCGTCGTACGTCGCCAGCAGCAGCGTCCCGTACGAGCCCGTCCGGCGGCCCCTCCCGAAAAACCCGCCGATGACGACCAGGTCGAGGCTGTCGCCGAGCTCGTTGCGGTACTCGCGCTTTAGCTTGAGCCAGTGGCTCCCGCGGGAGCCGGCCCTGTACGGCGACCTGTGCGACTTGAGCATGATCCCCTCGCAGCCGGCCGCGATGCTCTCCTCGACAAAGTCGGCCATCGCCGCGGCCGTTTTCACGACCTCGCGCGGGATGCACCTGGCAAACCCGTCATTGTCGGGCCTCACGAGGGCCTCGAGGCGCTCGCGGCGCTCGGCGTACGGCTCGTCCATTACGGGCACGCCGTCGACGTAGAGCACGTCAAAAAAGTTGACGCTTATCGGGTACTTCAGGACGGCCCGCTCGACGCCGTGCTTTTTGCGCCTGTGCATGAGCTCCTGGAAGGGCAAAAACTCCGTCCTGTCGGCGTTCATCGCGACGGCCTCGCCCTCGAGTATCGCCTCGGCGGCCCCTATGGCCCGCGGGGCCCTCTCGACGATGTCGGGGTAAAAGCGCGTGATCTCCTCGTTGCTGCGCGAGTAGACGCTCACGCGCGCGTCGCCCACGTGGACCTGCACGCGCTCGCCGTCTAGCTTGTACTCGGCGCTGCACTCGCCGCCCATCTTGGCCAGCGCGCCCCCCTCGTCCCTCGCGCGCTCGGCGAGCATGGGCCGCACTGGCCGGTGGACCTCGACGCCAAAGGCCTCGGCGCCGGCGGCGCCGGAGAGCGCGACGGCCTCGGCGACTGCGCCGAGGTCGCTAGACACGTTGTACGCCGCCTCTATCGCCGCGCGGCCGTCCCTTGACCCCGTGTGCGCGACGGCCAGCGCGTCCATTATCGTGTTCTCGGCGACGCCGAGGCGCAGCGTGCCGAGGAGCAGCTTGAGGATGAACTTTGCCCCCGTCGCGTCGGCGTCGTTTAGCAGGCTTGACACGTACCTCACCTTTAGGTCCTGCGAGCGCGGCCCCTCGGCGGACGCTATCCTCATCAGCGTGCCGTACACGCGCTCGACTGTAATGTCGGCTGCGGCGAGCGTCGACTGGGCCTTTTTCTCCAGGACCTTTTCTGCGGCCGCCCCGAGGTCCCCCTCCCTCTTGAAAGCGCGCTCGACGGACGCCGGCGTCGCGCCGGACGACTTTGCGATCGCGCGCACGGCCGACCTCTCTGCTATGCCGAGCTCGACGCCCTCGTACCCTGGCCGCAGCGCGCCCTGGAGCATGTAGACGACCCTGGCCGTCACGTCCGCCGGCGTCTCCCTGAGGAGGCCCACGAGTATCTCGGTGAGCTCCAGCCTGCTTGAGGTGCCCTCCATCCTGCCAAACGCGCCGGACAGCGCAGAAAAGTCCATGCCCTAGACGTAGCGTATTATCGTGCGCCGCGCCTCGCCGACGTCGGTGAGCACGGCAAAGTTGTGCAGCGGGTGCATGCGCCTGTACTGTTTTGCGAAGCTCAGCGCGACGTCCCTGCTGCGAAAGGACGTGCGGATGCCCTCGACGGCCGTCTCGCGGCCAAAGACGTCAAAGGCGACGATCGCGTACGGCCCGGAGCGCCGGCGCGGCTCGGGACAACGGCGGCAGGGAGGCCAAGATGGCCAGGCTCCTAAAGGACTCGCGCGAGCAGAGAAGGCTGTTTGAGGCAAGGAAGGAGGAGCTCGTGGCAAAGTACCCAAAACAGACCATAGCAATGTGCGCCGGCGAGGTCTTTGTCGGCAAGACGCCGTACGAGGCGGCCATAAAGGCCAGGAAGGCGCACCCCGACAGGGCATCTTTCTTTTACGAGTATGGCGTCGGCATCCCCTGGATAGGGGGATGAACCTGCCGCTTCATGTCGTGGACGGCAGGTTTGCCGCAAGGTGTTCCCTGCAAGGCAATCCCGACCAGGGGCTTTTGGGCGTCATCGACTCTGGCTCTACTGCCACGTGCGTGGACACGCAAGTCTGCGACCGCGCAGACCTAGAGTTTGCCGGGGAGAGCGGCAGGGTTCAGTGCGTCCATCGTGGCCACAGGGAGGTTGTGAGGTCGTACTTTGGGCATATTGACATATGCGGAAGGACGGTGCATACCAGGGTCTACGAGCTTGACATGGGGCAAGAACGCGAGAGGGCGGGGGTCAACGCCATTCTGGGGTGGGACGTGCTGGGAGACTTCAAGATCACCCTGGACAAGCCCAGCGGCACGGGCAGCATGGAGCTGCGCACGGTGGCATAGGGCGCGGGGGCCCCGCCGCACGCCAGATTCACGGCCGGCTTTTGGGGGCGGGGCGCGCCCCCTAGACATAGTCGTCAAGCGTCGCGGGCCTCTTGCGCCTCGGCGCCGCGCGCGCCCTCTTTGGCCTGCGCGGGATGACGCTGGCCCCGACGCGCTGGGCGGCCTTGATCTTCCTCTTGCCAATCCAGTGGTACGCCACGTCGATCGTCCCCTTTGTGACGAGGCTGACGAGGCGGCCTGACGCGTGCCTCCCCGTGCGCCCGCGCCGCTGCACGTAGCGTATGGAGCTCGGCACGCTGTCATAGAATATGACAAGGTTTACCGCCGATATGTCGAGTCCCTCCTCGCCGACGCGCGTAGTCACGAGCACGCGGTACTCGCCGGCCCTAAACCTCGCGACCGTCTCGACCTGCTTTTTCTGCTTGAGGCCGGCCTCGCCGGCCTTGCCTATGAGCATCTCGGCCGTTATCCCGTGCTCCGCGAGGCTGTCGCGGATGACCTCGACGGAGTCGCGGTAGCTGGAAAAGACGATCGCCTTGTCCTCGGTTCCCGACAGTATCTCCAGGAGCCTCGCTATCTTGGGGTGCTCCATGCCCCGCCTTTGCAGCGCGCGGGCGCGCGCGACGGCCGCAGAAAAGTGCTCGTCGTCCTCCATGAGCGACCTTGCGCTCGCGTTCTTTTTTGCGGCCCTCTCGCAGAACCGCAGGAACGCAGTCGTCCCGTGGGCCTCAAACATGTTTAGCGAGTACGTGATGCGTATTGCCGAAAAGAGGGCCTTTATCGCGTTGCGGCGGTGCGAGAGGACAAAGGCGCGCAGGCGCAGCAGCGCCGAGAGCGACCTGTTGGGGCCCGTGTCGATGCCGGCGGCCTTGAGGGCAGAGTACCGCTCGTTCAGCGCCCTCTTGATCAGCGACTGGATCCCGGCCATCTCCTCGGGCAGGACGAGCTCGATCACCTGCGTGTCCGTGTCCTGCGTGTACTTGACGACGTCGGGGCTCTTTTCGTGCCTCGTCTCGACGGACTCGGCGCGCAGTGCACCTATGATCTCCCTCACCTTGGCGCGCTCGGCCGGCAGCGTCGCCGTCATGCCGACGAGCCTCGCCGGCGCGCCCTCAAAGGCCGCGGCGATCGCCGTGTATGCGTAGTTGCCGACTGCCCTGTGCGCCTCGTCAAATATGACGAGGCCAAAGTCGCCAGGCGATATGACGCCGCGCGCGAGGTCGTTTTGCGCAATCTCGGGCGTCGCGCACACGACGCTGGAAAACCAGAGCTTTGAGCGGCGCGCCTGCGGCTCCTCGCCGGTGACGAGCGCGACGTCTGATATCGTCAGGTGCTCGAGCATGAACCTGCGGTGCTGCTCGGCGAGGACCCGCGTCGGCGCGAGCATGAGCGAGGCGCCCCTGCCGCGCTCCAGGTATTTGGCCACGAGCCGCAGCGCGACGGCCGTCTTGCCCAGGCCCGTCGGCAGCACTACTATGCAGTTTTTGGACGCCGCCTCGGCGGCAAGCGCCTCCTGGTAGTCGCGGGCCTCAAGCGAGCCCTCGCGGACGTACCTGCCGCGGACATGCCCCGCCGCCACGCGCGCGGCGCGGGCGGCCCGCGCTTTTAAAGATGGCCGCGGCGCCCCCCAAACCAATATTTACGCGCGGCGCGCGGCCGCGCGCGCGAATGGCGCACGAGAGGCCCACGTGGGACGAGTACTTTATGCTCCAGGCCGAGCTCGCCAAGCTGCGCTCCAACTGCATCGCAAAGCGCGTCGGGGCCGTAATAGTCAGCGGCAACCGCCAGATCGCCACGGGCTACAACGGCACGCCCCCCGGCGTCAGGAACTGCCACGAGGGCGGCTGCGCGCGCTGCGCCGAGCGCGTCGAGGGCCGCATAGCCTCCGGCGAGGCCCTCGAGCGCTGCCTCTGCAACCACGCCGAGGCCAACGCCATAATGCACTGCGCCATACTCGGGATCAGGGCCGGCGCGCAGGGCACGGCCGGCGCGACGCTCTACTCGACGATGGTCCCGTGCCTCGAGTGCACAAAGATGGCAGTCACCGTCGGGATCCGCCGCGTCGTCTGCCTCGAGGGGTACGCCGAGTCGGACATGGGCCTCCTCGGGGCCGCCGGCGCCGAGGTCGTGCGCATGGACCCCGCGGCGATCAGGCGCTGGGCCGGCGAGATCGCCGGCGCGCCCCAAAAGAAGCCTTAAAGCACCCGTGCCCGGCCCGCGGCGCCATCATGGCAGGCAAGCGCCCGATAAAGGTCCTCGTCGCAAAGATGGGCCTCGACGGCCACGACAGGGGGGCCATGGTCCTCTGCCGGGCGTTCCGCGACGCGGGCATGGAGGTCATCTACTCGGGGCTCTTCGCCACGCCAAGGCGCGTCGCGCAGATCGCCGAGGACGAGGACGTCGACGCCGTCGCGATGAGCCTCCTCAACGGCGCGCACAACACGCTCTTTCCGCGGGTCGTCGGCGAGCTCGGCCGGCGCGGGATGCGCGACGTGCTCGTCATGGGCGGCGGCATCATACCAGAGTCCGACAGGCGCGGCCTCGAGAGGAAGGGCCTCAACGGCGTCTTCGGGCCGGGCGCGCCGCTGCCTGGCATCATAGAGCACGTGCGCAAGGCTCGTGGAGGACCTCAAAGTAGGCGATCTCGGGCTGGTAGCCGGCCTCGACCAGTACCTCAAAGGCGGCCATGACCATCGAGGCCGACCCGCCGCAGAGGTCGGCCTGCTCGCCAAACCAGTCCGTCTCGACCTCCTCCTGGAAGGTCGTGCGTATGACGCCGGCGCGCGTGCTGCCGATGGCCTTTGCGAGCGCGAGCGTGCGGTCCCACGCGCGGCCCGTGCGGTCCTGGTGGACTGCGACGATCGACGGCGTGCCAAAGCCCTCGAGGTACGTCTCGCGGACCTTGGAGCCGGGGCCCTTTGGGGCGACCATGACGACGTCGACGTCCTTTGGCGGCTCTATCCACCCCCAGTGCACCGCGGCCGCGTGGGAGAACGAGAGCGCGTTGCCGTCCGAGAGCCCCGGCGCGATCTCTTCCCTGTACGCGCGCGCCTGGACCATGTCTGGTATGAGCACGTGGACAATGTCTGCGGCGCGGCAGGCCTCGGCGACGCCCATGACCTCGTGGCCGTCGGCTGCCGCCTTGGCGGCGCTCGGGCCGCCGGCGCGCAGGCCCACGACCACGTCGAGCCCAGAGTCCCTCATGTTGTTGGCCTGCGCGTCCCCCTGGATGCCGTACCCGATGACGGCCACCCTCTGGCCCTTGAGCGGTTCGAGGCTCGTCTCCGCGTCGCCCCACGTCTGCGCCAT
>RKSK01000079.1 GCA_007570915.1 Cenarchaeum sp. | reverse complement strand
GCGAGGTCCCACGCCGCGCGCATGGGGGAGCGCAGCGCGCGCAGGGCCGCGGGGTCGCCGCGCCGGCGCGAGCGCGGTATGAGTATGGCCACGGCGAGCCCCTTGGGGGCCGGCGCGCGGCGCACGAGGCGGCGCGCGGCGTTGTCCGTGATGTTGACGCCGCCGTAATAGCACGCGCACGCGTCGTCGTACGCGCCCGTGATGCTCACGCGCGCGGCGATCGACGCCTCGGCGCTCGCGAGGAGGAGCGCGCGGTCGGACATGCCGGGGTGGAGCGCGTGCGAGCAGCACATAGCCACGGCAAGCGATATCGCGCTGGAGCTCTTGAGGCCGTACCCCGAGGGCACGTCCGACTCGATGTGGACGCGAAGCGCGTACTTGGCGAGGTCGCGCTTGGCGACTATGCGGCGGACCGTCGTCTCGACGAGGCGCGAGCTGAGGCTGCGCATCCCCGACTTTACCTTTATTCCCGTGCCCGGCATGACGTCAAGCGTGCACGTCGTCTTGAGCGCGACGCCGAGCGTCGCGCCGCGTCCCGTGGCTATCGCGTTGACGATCGAGACGGCGCCAAATATCTCGGCGCGCGTGCGCATCATGGCGCCCCGGCCCCCAGTATCGCGCGCCTCATGGCCGCCTCCGGCGCCGGCCTGCCGTGCCATGTCACAAAGGAGAGCATCGCCTGCGCGAGGAGCATCTCGTGCCCATAGATTACCGTTGCGCCCCTGGCGAGCGCCGTCTCGACTAGCGCGGTCCTCATGGGCCTGTAGACCATCTCGTACACGGTCGCGCCGCGCCGGACCGAGCCAGGCGGCAGCGGGCAGGCCTCGCCGCGCATGCCGACCGGCGTGGCGTTGACGACAATGTCGGCGGGGGGCAGCGAGCCGGCGCCGGCGAGGGGGGCAGGCGCGGCGCAGGCGGCCAGGGCGGCCAGCTCGCCGGCGCGCCCGGCCGAGCGCGCCGCCACGGTTATCCTTTTCGCGCCGGCCCGCGCGAGGCCCGTGACGGCCGCGCGCGCGGCGCCGCCGGCGCCCAGGACTAGCGCAGTGGCTCCGCGGACCGCGGCGCCGCGGGCCTCCAGCGGCGCCATGAACCCGGCGACGTCCGTGTTGTGGCCCTCGAGGCGGCCGCCGCGCACGGCGACGGTGTTGCACGCGCCGGCTGCCTTGCACTCGGCGTCCGCCGAGTCGAGCATGCCCATTATCTCGACCTTGTGCGGGATTGTCACGTTAAAGCCGGCCATTTTTGCGGCGGCCAGGGACTCGAGGCCCTCGCGCAGCTCGCCTCGCCGCACGCGGTAGGCGATGTACGAGCAGTCCATGCCAAGCTCGCGAAAGGCCGCGTTGTGGGCCGCCGGCGAGAGCGAGTGGTCTATGGGGTCGCCGATCACGGCATAGGTCCTCTGCACGCCCGCGTATGCGACGCGGCTTCATTTAAAGTGTGCAGGGCCGCGCGCGGGCAGGAGGCGCCTGAGCTCGCCTATCGCCATCTGGCCCGGCGCGACGGGCGCCCCGAGCGAGGCGTACGTGAAGGGGCTGCCGAGGCAGAGGCACAGGACGCGCGATGCGCGGCCGGCCTCGCCCATGCAGAACGCCACGAGCCTCGTGCCGCCCGCCGAGGAGTACAGCGAGAGGACGCGCGCGGCGTCGCCGGCGCCCCTCGCCATGGTGACGACCTTTGCGTGGCCCGAGTAGCGCGACATGGACGCCAGGCGCGACCTGAGCGCGCCGGCCGGCGGCGTCGACTCAAAGTCGTGCCACGAGGCGAGGACGCGCGCGCCGGCCCGCGCGAGGTACCGCCGCAGGCCCGCGCGGCGGGCCAGAGTGCGCAGCTCGACGTCAAGGAGCATCGGCGAGTACTCGGCGGCGAGCTTTATGGTCGACACGCGCTCCTCCTCGCCGCCGGCAAACTCCCCGCCCTCCGAGCGCGGCCGCAGCGTGCACACGCACCGCCCCAGG
This sequence comes from Cenarchaeum sp., assembly GCA_007570915.1. GTDB lineage: Archaea > Thermoproteota > Nitrososphaeria > Nitrososphaerales > Nitrosopumilaceae > JAHRAL01. The sequence goes on along the minus strand of RKSK01000079.1, from coordinate 881 downwards.
CGCGGCGCGGCGAGGGCCAGCGCGTCGGGCACCTCGTCGGGCGCCAGGAGGTCAAGGCGCAGCTCGGCGTACTCGGAGACCCCAAGCGCGCGGCGCAGCGACGAGGCCATCCTGCGCGGGGTGGGCTCGGCGACCGTCGCGCACGTGGCGTACGCGCGCTCACTTTTCGAGGATATACTCGTCGGCGACCTCCATCCCAAAGTGCCTTCCCCTCGCCGGCGCCGAGTGGACCATGACAGAGTCGCCGCGCCTCAGGTGCGTCACCGAGACGAGCCTGCCGTCGGGCCTCACAAAGCGTATCGTCTCGGCGTCCTGCGCGATGATGCCGCCTGACGCGCCGCGGGCCTCGGCCCTCACGAGGAGCATGGGCCGGCGCTCTATCTTTGAGCGGCCCACCGTCGCGCGGCGCGCGCGCCCGTCGCGGCCCATGACGAGCACCTCGCTGCCCGACTCTAGCTCCGAGAGGTAGCCCGTCGTGCCGTCGGGCAGAGGCGTGTAGCAGTGGACCGCGCCGGCGTTGACGCGGAACGGGCGCGGCGACGTGAACGACGAGCCGACTGACTCGTTGTGGACGAGGAACATAAAGTTGGACCGGCTGCCGACGAGCATGCCCTCGCCGGCGCCGAGCATCGAGGCAGTGTCGACGCAGACGCGCTCGCCGTCGCCTACCTCGCGGACCTCCACCACGCGCGCCGGCTCGAGGGCGAGGCGCCTCGAGCCCAAGTAGGTGGCCGCCTCGCGGACCGCGCCTGCGGAGGACGCCGTGAAGAGGACGCCGTCGACGCCCACCTCGAGTATCGAGAACATCTTGCGGACCTCGGCGGGCGTGCGGGCCGAGGCGAACAGGCGCGTGTTGAGGCTGTGCAGCTTGGCGATCGTGT
>RKSK01000182.1 GCA_007570915.1 Cenarchaeum sp. | reverse complement strand
CGCCCGGGAGGGGCCCGCGTGCCCTGCCACGCCGCACCGCGGGCGCCAATGCGTCCGAATTTGCCAAAAACCGTGCCTATTTATGCAACGGAGCCCCCCAAAGGGGCGACAATATAAGACCTGCAGCCTCGCCCCCGCGCGCCGCACCGCTAATATGCGCCCCCTCCCCCGCGGCGCGCCATGGGGGCCAGGATAGAGGCCGACCTGGCCGGCGAGGCGACGCCGGCGCAGCTCGCCGAGATGCGCGAGTGCCTGCGCGAGGTGCCGGTCCCCGAGGCCCTCGCCGGCCTGCGCTTTGCGAGGAGGCGGTGGGAGTCAAAGGGCGCCGGCACGCTGCGCGTGGGCCGCAGGGGCATAGTGCGCATGGAGGTCACCGCGGTCACGCCCGAGCAGGCGAGGTGGCGCCTGGAGAACTGGCGCCTCATGGTCGCAAACTACCGCCGGCGCGGCTACAGCTACCCGACGATCAGCCGCATAAAGAGGGGCCTGGCCGGCGTCGCCGGCGGGGACTAGGGAGAGCGCCCGCCCGTCACGCCAGACGCGTGGTCCCACGTGGAATAGTAGAGCGGCTCTATCTCGACTAGCGCGGACTGGCCGGCCCTCACGCCGTCAAGGAGCGCGGCGGCTATGTCGTTGTCGAGGCTGCCCGTGTACTTGAGCATGATCCTCTCGGCTATGGGCAGGGCCACGGACACGTCCTCGTGTATCGTCGCTGTTCCCTTGCCGCGCACGCCCCTGTACGGCGTCTTTTCGTCGTCGACGCAAAAGTAGACGCGCGGGTTGCGGCGGATGTTGGCCACCTTTTTGGAGGCCCTCGCCGCGTCGATGTAGAGCCTGCCATTTTCGTGGACGTACCAGACGGTGTGTATGTTGGCCTCCCCGTCGGCGTCGACTGTGCCTAGCTGCAGGTTTAGCACGCTCTTTTCTAGAAACTCGACGGCCTGCGCCTCGTCTAGCCTGCTGCCAAAGCCGGGGCTCGCGTGGTATACCCTCATGCGCGGCGCGCGCGGCGCGGCGCGGGCCATAAAACGCTTTGCGGCCCGGGCCCTACGTGTAGACCTGCCTGTCGGACAGCACGTCCTCGCGCAGGTCCACGGGCGGAGGCGGGAGCCTCTCAAAGCCCTGCGGCACGATGCCGTGCGGGGGCGCGTCTGGCAGCCTCTCCTCGGCGGCCGCCTGCGCGGCGGCGCGGGCCTCCTCGAGTATCGCCTCGGCGTCCGGGCCGGCCGGCGCGGCCTCCGGGGCCGGCGCGGCGGCCGTCGAGGAGCCCTCGAGGACCTCCCTCATGGACCGCTCAAAGTCGCCCAGCGACTCGTTGACGCCGGGCACCATGGCGCCCAGGCCCGGCGCGATGTCCCTGACGAGCGCCATGCACGGGCTCAGCGTGACGACGACGTCGCCGTACTCGGCGACCGTGTCCAGGCGCGTCCTGACGCCCTCCATGGCCAGCTGCGCGTTGCGCACGACCCCGCGCATGCGGCGGACCTCGCCGAGCTCCTGCGCATAGCCGCGCGCATAGCCGGCGTTGCCGGCCCGCTGCGCGTCGGCTATCTTTTGGAGCATCGCCGCGTCCCTCTTTTTCAGCGCCTCCTGCACGCCGTTGAGCCTGTCTATCTGCGACTCTAGGCGCTTTTGGGCCGCGCCGATGCGGTCCCTCAGCGGGACCGCGGGCCGCATCCCCCTGAGGATCCTCTGCGGCAGCCCGCCGCCCCCGTCTGACCACCCGGAGATCAACCGGCGGGGCCTCTCGGCGGGGCCTTTAAAGGCGCGTGTCACCGCGCGCGGCGTCACCGCGGCTACGCGCCGCGCGGTCACTAGCCGAACGTGAACGTGAATATCTCAAAGCCGCCCTCGGCGCGCAGCTCGAGGGTCCGCCTGCCGGACTCCTCGCTTGAGACGATGTTATAGAGGCCGTGCTCGCCCACCATGGCCACGCCGGCGCCCACGTCGGCGCCGGCGTCAGCGGCGCCTATGGGCTCGCCGTCAAGGAGGACCTCGAGCGCCGCGGGGGGGTCGCTTCCGGCGACGATGTTGACCTGCTTTGCGTGGTATGGCAGCATGACCCTGCCAGAGTCCGAGACGAGCCTCATGCTCCCCTCTAGGTTGGTCCACGTGCCGACGGGGTAAAAGTGGTCGTCGCGCAGGGCATCGGGCTCGGCGTACTCGACGTCCTCGCCCGGCGAAAAGCCCTCCGGCGCGCCGAGCTGGTTGCGCCCGTAGGCGAACGCGTAGCCAAAGTAGAGCTCGCGCGTGCGGCCCTCGTTCTCGTACTCGGCAATCTCGACGGTGCCCGTCTCGCGCATCCCCTCCATGCCCAGGGCCTCGGCGCGCTCGGCGAGGAGGGCCTGTATGACGCGCTCGGTGTTCTCATAGTCGCCCTCGCCGATGTGGTCGTAGCGTATGTTGCCCTCGTGGTCGGCTATGTACTTGCGCGGCCAGTAGCGGTTCTCAAAGGCCTTCCACGTCTCCATGTCGTTGTCCATGACGACGGGGTACGTGATGCCGTGCTTTTGAACCGCGCGCTCGACGTTTGACACGTCCTTCTCGAACTCGAACTCGGGCGAGTGGACGCCGACTATGAGGAGGCCGTCGTTGGAGTACTTTTCGTGCCACGACGTGATGTAGGGGAGCGTGCGCACGCAGTTTATGCAAGAGTATGTCCAGATGTCGTAGAGGACCACGCTCCCGCCGATCCCCTCGGCGAGGGCCTCTGGCGTCGTGTTGATGTAGTGCGCGATCCCGACGAGGCCCGGCGCGGGGTTGTCCGGCCGCGCCGGCACGGGGGAGGCGGCGTCGAGCGGGCCGCGCGCCGCCACCTCCTCGTCGAGCGTCGCAAA
>RKSK01000154.1 GCA_007570915.1 Cenarchaeum sp. | reverse complement strand
GGCGCCCCACGACGCCAGGGCAGGCGCGCCCCATGATCATTGGCCCAAACGCGGTCATACTGGGGTACGTGCTCAGGTCAATCCCAAACTCCGACTTTGGCATGAAGACCTTTGACGGCCGCCTCAGGCTGCAAAAGCTCATCTACATGGTAGAGGCGTTTGGCGTGTACCTGGGGTATGACTTTTCGTGGTACCTGCGAGGCCCATACTGCACAAACCTCGCGCGCACGGGATTTGAGCTGGAGCAGATTATGAAAGACATACCCGCAGACGCAAGGGCAAGATTCCTGGATAAAAGCAAGCAAAGTCAATTTGACCGCTGTGTCAAGTTTATCCGTTCTATAATGGACAGCCCGCAAGACCTTGCCAGGTTGGAAATCGCCGCGTCCATCCACCTTCTTGCACAAAATTCGCATATTGCAAAAAAAGACATTTTTAGCCGAGTTGTGGCCAAAATACCTGGCGGGACAAGCAATCGCGCCGAACTGCTGGACATGTGCGAAAATATGTGGAACATGCTCTCAGAAACCCTGCGCCTTCCTTCCCGGGAAGACAACTTGCCTGACTCAGGAGGACTTGCCCCAAAGCCGCCCCGGTCAAGCTTTCGCCTTGAAAAATCACCCGAGTCGATAGACGCGATCAAGAATGCCATGATTGGCAGGGAGCAGTATGGGGACGCAGCAATCGCAGTCACGCTAAAGGATCTGCATGAGCACAGCATGGATTTGGAGCCAAATGACCGGCCTGCATTCGAGCGCCGTCCAAACGAGATAGAACAACTAGTTCCTGATTCTACGCAGGACGAGCTCATTACGCGCGTTCTGCGCCAGTACGGGTGACGGCACTTGGAGGACCTTTTCAGCATCCGGGATCTGCTGCTTGGCGGACTTGTCACATTGCCAGCGCTCCTTGCGTTTAACTGGATCAAAAACATGCTAGACAGGAGGGCAATGCGAAAGGATATGGCCAGGCTGCTTTACAACGAGCTTAGGGCAAACCGTGACGAGATCATCGAGTGCAAAAAAACAGGCATCCCTCGCCGAGCGTCTGCCATAAACGGCGTCTATAATGGCTTAATATCATCTGGAAACATAAAATACCTGCGAGAGCGCCAGATCGCGCTCTACCGCCTGTATGTCTCAATGGCCCGCAACGACGCGAGCGCGATAGACTTGATCTCTGGGCAGATGAAAGAACTGCAAACAATCTTCAAACGCATCGAGTGATGGCCTACATGGGGCCTAAATGCCGCCCTTTGGCGTTTTCTCTGGATCCGTTTCCCATCCCTGCTGCGATCTTGGCTGCCACTCTTGCGTTGCGGTCCAGCACCACGGGCGACTCGACGTCAAGCCACTCCGCCCCGCCAATGTCGTACGCGCTGACGCGGCCCGCGGCTGCCATGGGCTGCAGTATGTCATATGACAGGTCGACGCGGCCTGACCCGGCGGCGCGGGCCCGCACGTCGCGCAGGACAGACGCGTCTAGCACGTAAATGCCGAGGCACTCGGACACCGGGAGGTCGACTACGGGCTTTTCCCTAAACTCCTCGACCATGCCGCCGCGGACCACGGCAAAACCCGTCTCCTCCCTCCTGCGCGACCGGACCGCGACGCACGCGGCTCGCCGGCTCTTCTCGTGGTGGCGCGCCATGGCCCCAATGTCAAGCGCGCAGAGGTTGTCCGAGAACCACAGCAGGAACGGCCCGGACCCGATCTCGCGCCTGGCCCCGAGCAGGTCGCCGGCCGTGCCGCCGTCGGCGCCCTGGACGAACGAGACGGGCCTGCCCAGCCTGGCCCTCTCCAGGTGGTTCCTGACCTGCGCGCCCTGGCCCCCAAGGTCGGCGATGACGACCAGGCCGTCTATGGCGCGAGACGCGCACATGTGCCTCGCGATGACCTCGATCATTGGCCGGCCCAGCAGCGGCGACATGGACTTTGGGAAATAGTCCGTGTACGGCCTCCCGCGCGTCCCGGAGCCGCCTGCCATTATGACGGCCCTCATGGCAGGGCCCTAGCGGTAGGACTTTTGCTTGCGGCGCCTGGCGCCCTTGCCGCCGAACTTTTTGGGCTCCTTGCGCCGCGCGTCGCCGCTAATGAGGTACTTGTCGTGGCCGAGTATGCTCTTGCGCAGGTCCTCGCGCTCTGTCTTTGTGAGGGGGTGGTCCTTTGGGTCCTTTTTTGACTTTGTCCAGCCGACTAGCGCGCGCGATATTGCCGTCGCCGCCGCGCCGGCCTGGCCCATAAACCCACCGCCGCTCACGCGAACTGACACGTCGACCTTGTCCCGCCTCTTGCCGGCGAGCCTGAGGGGGAGGAGTATCGTCTCGCGGGCCATCTCGTGCTGTATGAGCTCGACGGGGACGTTGTTGATGCGCACGCGGCCCTTGCCCTGCGTGATGTGGACGTGCGCGCTGGCGGACTTGCGCGTCGCAAAGTAAATCTCGGCCTTTGGCGGGGTCATTGCGTCCAGCCCACCGTCCTGCCCAGGTCTGCCATGCTCGTGTACCTCGAGTGCGCGCCCCTGATCTTTGCCTTTTCAAACTGGACCTTTTTGTGCGACCGCAGGGGGCGCGGCGTGCCAATGTGCGCGCGGAGCCTCTTGTGGGCCGCGATGCCGGACGGCTTTTTCCTGGGCAGCATGCCGCGGACCATGCGCGTCATTATGGTGTCCGGCCGGCGCGGGTGAAACGGCCCGTGCTTTGGGTGCAGCACGCTGGCTATCTCGAGGAACTTGCGGTACTCGCCCACGATGCTAGAGCGGCTGCCGCTTATCATTATGCGCTCACAGTTGACCATGTGGACCATGTTCCCCTGCAGCAGGAGCTTTGCGACGTTGGAGGCGAGCCTGCCGGCGACGTGGTCTGTCGCGTCAACCACGACCACGCGCGGCGCGACGGCGGCCTTTGGCCCGGCGCCCGCGCCCGGAGCCGCCTCGCTACCCAAGCACCCTCACCCCCGTTCCGGCAGGGTGCATCTCGGCGAGGCGCTCGATCGTGACGACGCTCCCGCCGGCCCCCCTGACCTTGGCCGCGGCCGCGCGCGACACGGAGAACGCGCCCAGCGTCACTGCGTGCCCTATGCCGCCGGTCCCCAGGACCTTGCCGGGCACGGCGACCACGTCGCTGGCCTTTGTGAGCCTGGCGATCCTGTTGACGTTGACGGTCCGGCGGGCCGAGGAGGGCTTGAGGGCCATCTCGGCCATTCGCGCCCATATGGGCGCGCCATTGCCCGCCGAGGCCCTCTTGAGGCGGCGGGCCATCTCGACGGTGTGCTGCGCTGCCATCGCGCGCGCCCCGCGGGCGCCCAAATATAACATGTTTGGCGCCATGCCGCGCGCACCGGCGCTCAGGACGCCGGGGCGGCCTTTAGGCCGCTGACAACGTCGCGAAAGTCCTCTAGCCTGCCCTGCAGCTCGTCAATGGCCGCAGAGAGTATCTCGGCGGGCGCAAGCGCGCCGGTGCTCTCCACGGTCAGGACGTGCTCGTCCTCGGCGTCACCCTCGGTGAGGACGGCAATGTTGGCCGAGTTCCACTTTGCGTGCTCTGTGCCGCGCCCGAGGCGAGGGACCCGCCAAAATTTAATAGGCGCGGCGCCATGCCCCCGCGCATGGTCGCCGAGGCGGTCGTGCAGGAGGGGGCCTTTTTGAGCCTGGGCTTTGAGGACAGGATCATGCTGTGCGCGGAGCCTGCCGCGCTGGACGGCAGAGACGCCACGGCCCCCACGGCCGACGAGTCCGTGCTGGCCGCGGCGCCCGTCCCGGAGGGGAGCATGATTCCGATATCTGACGTCACCTCGGATACCCACCCGGTCAGCGGCGGCACGAGGGGAGAGGACGCGCCAACGATCACGGTCAAGATCACGTGCAGGGATCCAAGAATCCGTGACGCTGTCGCCAAGTGCTACGAGCGCGATAAAGAGACGCAAAGGCAAAAGGTGCGCGTGTGGGTGCTACGTGCGACCAACTCTTACGGAGAGACGCTTGACTACCGGTTTCGGGCACTTTTAGGCGGTGCGGCATCGTTTGGAAAGGGGGACGAGCATGACGTTATCTCTGTCTTTCTAACCCCCCTTGACAGGCGCCCCACAGTCACAAAAGTGTGAGCACATACTGCCCAAAACCGGCCAACGCCACGTGTTTACTGGCTGCGGCGCGCCTGCGATGACACGCACAACCGTACCGCCAAAAGGCTCGCGCGACCTGGCCTTGACCCTAGACGTCGATATATTGCGGAGCCTGGCCTTGCTCGCCATATGGGGTCTCCTGCACCTGAATATACCTCTCATAGAGGGCACCTGATACCACATACCTGAAGCTTCTTCCTCCTATCGCTTTGTACCTTAGCACAATTTCAAACCTAAACGGTTCTGCACTATGCGCAGGGCTCCAGTCAGGATCTACGTCTATGATTATTGTCTCTGATGACTTGGGGATAATTGCCCCTATCGGGAGACCTCCAATCTTTGCCCTGCCTGGCGTGTTCATGTTTTCTCCCACGCCAAATCTGAAATACCCATCAACTTCTACTGCGGCTATTTCTCCTACATTGGTTACCTCAAACACCACGCGCTTCATGTCTGCCTTGGCGCCTGCCTCGCCTTTCTGCGCTACGTAACATCTTGTCCGCGCCAGGGCGGGGCGAAGCCTCTCGCGCATGTCGGACGCAAGCAGGTTGGCCTGCTTTCGCAGGTACCAGACGCTGCAAACCGCGACGACGATCGCCATGGCGGCCCCCACCGCGATCGACTCCCAAAAGAGCGCCTCCGACCTGCGGTTCGCCTCCTCCATCTGAACGCGTATCTGCCGAAGCTCCTCGGCCACGCCGTCCCCGGCCATCCCGCCGCCGCCCTGCGCGCCGGCGGCCTGGGGCGCGCAGGCGGCGACCAGGGCCGCGACCATGGCCACGGCGAGGCGGAGGGGCATTGCGCGCCGAGGGCAGGGCCCAAGATATAGCCCTTGGCGCGCCCGCGGGCCCCCCGGGCGGGCCGGGACGCGGCCAGGGGCGGCGCGGCGCCCCGCGGGGGGCCTCCACAGATAAATAGGCGTGCGCGGGGGGCCGGCCCAATGGCCGAGATGAGCGTGGTCAAGTACGCGCACGAGGGCGAGCGCTTTGAGATACTCGTAAAGCCTGACCCCGCCCTGGACTTCAAGCTGGGCAAAAAGTCCGACATATCGCAGGTTCTCGTGTCAGACGAGATATACTCGGACTCGGGGCGCGGCACGCGCGCCTCGGCCGAAAAGCTGCAAAAGGCCTTCAAGACCGGCGACGCCGCGGAGATAGCTGAGCACATACTGCGCCACGGCGACCTGGGCCTGACGACGGACCAGCGGCGCAAGATGGTCGAGGAGAAGCGCAAGCGCATCATCGACGAGATTGCGCGCACGTACGTGGATCCGCGCTCGCACCTGCCCCACCCGCCAACGCGCATAGAGCAGGCCATGAAGGACGCGCGGACCTCGATAGACCCGCAAAAGCCCATCCCCGAGCAGGTCACGCGCATCGTCGACGAGCTGCGCAGGGTCATCCCGCTCAAGTCCGAGACGCTCTCCCTCGAGGTCACGGTTCCCGCCCAGTACGCGGCCCAGTCATACTCTGCGCTCAAGTCCGCCGGCTCGCTCAGGCGCGAGGACTGGCTCCCAAACGGCTCGCTGCGGGCAATACTTGAAATACCCGCCGCATCGCGCCCTGGCGTGCTAGACCGCCTTGCGTCAGTCACAAAGGGGACGGCCACGGCCGAGATGGTGAAATGACCGCGCACGGCATGCCCCGCACCGTGATGCCCGGCGACACCATAACGCGCGAGGCGCGCCGGGCCGGCGACAACGTCCTCCTCGACGGCGACACGCTCGTCTCCACGGCAGTCGGAATCGTCAACGTCTCGGACGACACGGTGAGCGTAATCCCGCTCTCGGGCAAGTACATGCCGCGCGCCGACGACCTCGTCGTGGGCATGGTCATATCGCACACGTCGCAGGCCTGGGAGCTGGACATAAACGCGCCGTACGTCGGGTTTCTCCTGGCGACTGACGTCTTTGGGCGCGACTTTGCCTCGCATGCGGACGAGCTGACGTCAAAGCTCGCGCTGGGGGACCTCGTCGCCGCGCGCGTGGCCAACTTTGACCGGACGCGCGACCCGCTCATAACCATAGACGACCGCGACCTGGGCAAGATCGACTCGGGCGAGCTCGTCAAGATGGCCCCCGGCAAGGTCTCCAGCCTCATAGGCAGGCAGGGCAGCATGATCCAGGCCATCGAGACGGCTACTGACGCGGCAGTCACGATAGGGCAGAACGGCTGGGCCGCCGTGTCCTGCGAGAGCGCGGATGGCTTATTAAGGGCAAAAAGAGCCATTGGCGTGATTGATCAGTGGGCATACTCCCCGGGCCTCATGGACAGGGTCAAGTCCGCGCTCGGGCATGGGGGCGGCTAGGTGATGGGCGGCAGGGAGACTGACATGGTGCTGCTGGACGCCAACGGCATCCGCTGCGACGGCCGGCGCGTAGACGAGCCCCGCCGCATAATGATAAGGGCCGGCGTCCTCCACAACGCAAACGGCTCGGCGTACATCGAGTTTGGCGACAACAAGATCGTCGCCGGCGTGTTTGGCCCGCGCGACGTCCACCCAAAGCACCAGTCAAACGCCGAGACGGGCATACTGCGCGTGCGCTACCACATGCAGCCCTACTCGGTGACCGAGCGCAAGAGGCCGGCGCCCTCGCGCCGGGAGATCGAGATATCAAAGGTGATAAAGGAGGCCCTGCTGCCGGCCGTCATGCTGGAGCGCTTTCCGCGCACGGCCGTCGACGTCTTCGTCGAGATACTCCAGGCCGACGGCGGCTCGCGCTGCGCGGCCCTTGACGCCGCCGCCGTGGCGCTCGCCGACGCCGGCATACCGATGCGCGACATGGTCTCGGCGTGCGCGGCCGGCAAGGTCGCCGACACGATCGTCCTCGACATAAACAACGAGGAGGACCAGGCGGGCCAGGCGGACATGCCCGTGGCGATCATGCCAAACTCGGGCCAGGTGACGCTCCTGCAGCTCGACGGCGTGCTCACGCGCGACGAGTACCGCAAGTGCATAGAGACGGGGATCGCCGGGTGCCGCCTAGTCTATGACATACAGAAAAGGGCGCTCGCCGAGCGCCACTTCAAGGGGGCGGGCCAGTGATGGGCACGGTATCGATACTCGACGGCCTCAAGCGCAAGCTCGTCGCCGACTCGGTGGCCTCCGGCCGCCGCGCCGACGGGCGCGCGCTCGACGAGATGCGCGAGCTGGTCGTGGAGACGGGCGTGGTCCCAAAGGCCGAGGGCTCGGCGCGCGTGCGCCTGGGCAGGACGGAGGTGGTCACGGGAGTCAAGGTAAACCCCGACAGGCCGTTTCCTGACACGGGGGACCGCGGGACGTTCATCTGCACGGCCGAGATACCGCCGCTCGCGCACCCCGACGCCGAGGCCGGCCCGCCCAGCGAGGCCGTCATAGAGCTCGCGCGCGTCGTCGACCGCGGCATACGCGAGAGCCACATGCTCGACATGTCGCAGCTCGTCATAAAGCGCGACGTCTCGGTCGTCGGCGTCTTCACGGACAACGCCGTCATGGACGACGGCGGCAACCTCTTTGACGCGTGCTCGTACGCCTCCGTCGCGGCGATACTCTCGTGCAAGCTGCCCGTCTGGGAGATGGCCGAGGACGCGCCGCGCCTGGTCGAGGGCCAGAGGCGCGACCCGCCGATAACGACGGTTCCAGTGTCAGTCACGATGGGCCGCATCGGGAACCACATTGTCGTGGACCCGAGCCTCGAGGAGTGGATGTGCCTTGACGCGAGGCTGACGATAACGACAAACTCGGAGGGCAACATCTGCGCGCTGCAAAAGGGCGGCCGCGAGGGGTTTACGCCGGAGCAGCTCAACTCGTGCGCCGAGACGGCGATCTCCGTCGGCGCGCGCGTGCGCCCGAAACTAGAGGCCGCGCGGCGGGCCGGGTGAGGGGTTCACGGCAAAGAAAAAGTCGCTCAAGGGCCTCGGGACGAGGTACGGCATAAAGATAAGAAAACAGTACACAAAGATACACCTGCAGCTAAAGCAAAAGCGCGCCTGCCCCGAGTGCGGCGCGCTGCGCGTCACGCGCGTGGCAGTCGGCATCTGGTCGTGCAAAAAGTGCGGCTACACCGTGGCCGGCACGGCGTACAATGTCGAGCTCTAGCGCGCGCATAGAGGTCGACGCCGGGAGCCTCGCCGGCGCGATCGCCGGCTCGCTTGCCGACGAGGGCGGCCCGCGCGTGCGCGTCTCCCTCGAGGGCCAGACCGTGGTGATAGAGCTCGGCCCTGAGGACCTGCCCCACCTGCGCGCGGCGCTAAACTCTGCCCTGCGCCTAGTCCAGGCGGCCCACGGCGCGCTTGACGCCTCGGGCGCGGGGCGGTGAGGCGGGCCGCGCCGCGCCGCGCGCGCGAGTCCCCCGAGACGCGAAGCCGCATAATGTCGGCCATACGCTCGGTCAACACGCGGCCCGAGCTCGCCGTGCGAAGGGCCGTCTGGGCGCGCGGCCTGCGCTACCGCACACACGACCGGTCCGTGCCGGGCACGCCGGACCTCTCCAACCGCTCGCGCCGCGTGGCCGTCTTTGTCGACGGGTGCTTTTGGCACGCGTGCCCGCGCTGCTACCGCGAGCCGCGCTCCAACGTCGAGTTCTGGAGGGCAAAGATCTCGCGCAACAGGGAAAGGCGCGCCAAGGTGCGCCGCATGCTCCGCGTTGACGGCTGGCTCGTCGTCCAGGCGTGGGAGCACGAGGTCATCCGGAGCCCCGAGCGCGTCGCCGGCCGCGTGGAGAGGGCCTTTCAGGCCGCCGGCCCGCGCCGCAAGGGGCGCGCCAGCGGCAGGCCCGCGGCCGGCGCTGGGGGCCCCAGCGGGCGGCGCCCGCGCCCGGCGCGCCGGCGGAAATGACTAAAATAGGGGCATTCTGGCCCCCCGCGCCAGAATCGCCGTGACGTTTGCCCACATATCTGACACGCACCTGGGGCAAAAGCAGTACGGGGCGCGCGAGCGCGAGGAGGACATGTACAGGGCCTTTGCGGAGGCCGTGGACATATCGATCAGGGACCACGTCGAGTTTGCCCTCATATCCGGCGACCTCTTTGACATGGCGGGCAGGGGCCGGCGCGCCGTGGTGGAGTTTGCCGGGCAGGCCAGGAGGCTAGCCGACGCGGGAATACCGGCCTATTACGTCCTCGGCGAGCACGACACGGCCAGGATTGGGGCCACGCCGCTTGACTTTGCGCGCAACTATATGGCGCCCGCCATCCACGCCGGCGACAGGCGGCCCATAGAGGTGGGCGGCACGCTGATACTCGGGTTTGACATGTTTGCCCCCGGCGAGCTCATCGAGGCCAGGACAAGCCTGGAGGAGGCCGGCGCGATCGCCGGGGCGCACCAGGGCAAGAGCGTGCTGCTCATGCACCAGGGGATAACAGAGGCCACGGGCGTGCCCGGCGAGCTCGAGACGTCGGCCCTGCCCGCCTCGTTCTCGTACTATGCGATGGGCCACCTCCACGACCGCCACGAGGCGCGCCCCGACGGCCTTGGCGGCCCGCTCGCCTACCCCGGCTCGACGGAGGTCGCCATACACGAGGGCATCACGGGCCACAGGAAGGGGTTTTACGAGGTGGACCTGTCCGGCGACGAGGCGTCGCTCTCGTGGATACCCCTCAAGACGCGCCCGCACGTCTCCTTTAGCGCCGCGTACGGCGAGCTGCGCGAGCGCGCCGGCGAGATCGCCGCGGAGGCCTCCAAGTGCGCCGAAAGGCCAGTCGTGGGCCTCAGCCTGACCGGCGAGTTTGACGCCGCCGAGGCGCGCAGGCTGGCCGCGCCGATCCGCGAGGCGTCTGTCTGGTGCCAGATAACGTCGGCGGGCCGTCCCTAGGGGCCGCATATACTCTTATTTGCCGCCCCCTGCGCGCGCGCCGATGGCGCTGCGCGACATTGGCCTAAAGCAGGAGTACCGCTCCGACCGCGACGACATTGTCCACTCGTTCTTTGTGAGGTGCCTGGCCAACTCTGTTAGCTATGACAGGTCAATCGAGCACGTCTCGGTAAAGAGCCTCACGACGCTCGCGCTGAGCTCGACGCACGCGGGGATGCGCATCCGCGTCGTCTCGGGCAACAGGTTTCGCGCGTCAGACATCGCGACGCTCACAAGGCTCCTCTCCGAGGGCGGCTCCGTGCGCGGCGGGGGCGGGATACGCGGGGGCAAGCTCGCCGCGCTGCAGGGGATGGTACGCGAGGGCCGGCTGCATGTCAAGGTCGCCATACCGAGCTCCGAGGACATTGTGGGCTCGTTCACCGAGCGCATTGGCATATTCACCGACGAGGCCGGCGACACCGTCGCGTTTACGGGCACGTCAAACCGCACGTTTGACGCCGAAAACCTCGACTTTGAGTCGATCGACGTCTTCACGTCGTGGGAGGACCCCTCGCGCGTCGAGACAAAGGTGAGGGACTTTGGCAAGCTATGGGCCAACGAGACGCGCTACCTGTCCGTCTTTGACTTTGCGCGGGCCGAGTCCGAGAACCTGCTAAAGTACTCGTCGTCGTGGGCCGTCTCCCTTGAGTGAGGCGCCCTTGCGGGCACTGTTCTCCGGGAACGTCGCCGGCGCCACCTTGTAGTATATGACCTCGCCGCGGCCGTCAATGACGGCGACTATGGGCTCCTTTCCCATGCGGATCATCTCGGCGACCTTTTCCTGCAGCGCGCCGGCCGTCTCGCGCGCGCCGTCGCTAAACCCAAAGACCAGGTGCCTTGCGCCCTTTTTGCCATAGTCGCCGCGGCCGTACACGCAAAAGTCAACCCCAAAGCCAAAGCCGTTGCGCACGGTGTACCCGCGCGCGCGCAAGTCGCGGTACACCAAAAAGCGCTCCAGGGCGCCGGCGTCGCGCCGCCGCGCCGAGCGCATGAGCTCCTCAAACCCGACGACGCGCCTCCCGCGCCGGACCTCGAGGGCCCCGCGGTAGACCAGGTAGAGGGCCTCGTGCACGGCGAGGGCCTGCGAGCCGCCGGCCTCCTCGCCGTACCCGTCGCCGCGCAGCTCGGCGCCGCCCTGCGCGTCGGCCACGCTGACGGCCTTCCCCGAGAGCGTGCCTGCAAACCTAGGCCCCTCCTCGCCCATGCGGCGGCCCGGCGCGCGAATTTTCAATATAAGGCTAGGCGGCCCGGCGCGCGCGGCGGCCTGGCAGGGTTAAATATGGGGGCCGGCGCGCGCGGGCTCGCCATGCACGGGGCAAACTACCGCCACGGGACGGGGCAGCCGTACACGCGAAAAAAGTACATCAAGGGCAAGCCGCAATCAAAGATAGCAAAGTTCCAGGGCGGCCGCGCCGGCGAGTACGACGTGTGCGTGCAGCTCCTCGTGCGCGAAAAGGTCCAGATCCGCCACATGGCCATCGAGTCGGCGCGCCTCGCGGCAAACAAGACGCTCGAAAAGACGACCGGCGAGACGGGCTACTTTTCGCGCCTCCGCATATACCCGCACGTCCTGCTGCGCGAGAACAAGATGATCGCCGCAGCCGGCGCCGACAGGCTGCAGGAGGGGATGCGCCGAGCCTTTGGCAAGGCCGTCAGCCTCGCCGCGCGCCTAAAGCCGGGCCAGTGCGTCATGGAGATGCACGTGAACCGCGAGCATGTCGACGCGGCCAAAAAGGCGCTCCACACGGCGTGCATAAAGCTGCCCGGCACGCCGATCATACGCGTCATCGAGAACTAGCGGTCCAGCGCGCGCTCCAGGTCGGGCCCCCTGGCGCCGAGCATGTCGACAAACTCGCGCACCTCCGCGCGCGTGGGGTCCCTCCCGCAGACCCTCCTAGTCTGGTAGTAGAACGAGTTGTAGAGCATGCCCGCGAGCATCGCATAGGGGGTGACGGCCCCGCGCCCCACGGCGTCGGCTATCGAGACGAGCTCGGCCCTGCGCGAGGAGGCCTCGGCGATCTTTGCCTCTAGCCTCTCCCTTACCCTGGGGTCCATGCGCGCCGCGCGCCGCGCGCGCGACTAAAAAGCGTGCCGCGCCGCGCCACCGGCGGCGTTTTATACGGGCGAGCGCGCGCGGGGCGCGATGATCGAGGTCGGCGAGGAGGGCGGGACCGCGAGCGTGAGGGCCGCCGTCACGGACTTTGTCAACGTCATGGGGTACTGCGAGCACAAGCTCGGCCTTATCGCCAGGGGCGTGCAGGTGCCGCAGCCCGAGGCCGTCAGGCGCGGCGGCGAGGCGCACGTCATGGAGGAGAGGCGCGACGCCAGGGACGTCGAGGAGAGGGTCGCGCGCGGCGAGCTCGTGCCGGCGACCGAGGAGGCGATCGCCGACCCCGGGGCCCCGATAGAGATCGAGCGCGAGAGCGTCTACACGACATACGAGTCGCCCGTGAGCGTGGGGGATCGCGCCGCGCGCGTGCGCCTCGTGGGGAGGGCCGACAAGGTCTGCCGCGTGGGCGGCGCGCTGCGCGTAGTCGACAACAAGTTTGCCTCCGACCCCTCAAAGTACGAGGGCCGCGACGGGCCGTTCCTGGACCAAAAGCTGCAGGTCCTCGCGTACCTAAACTCGTCGTTCTCGCCGGATCCCGCGCGGGCCGAGGAGCTTGACATACCGCACGAGCGCAAGGAGTGGTCGGTCCAGATACACGACGCGGCGACGCGCGAGCCGGCCGTCACCTTTGTGGGCGAGCAGGGGCCGCGCGACCTCGCGCTCCTCCGCTCGAGGCTGGCGCGCTTTGCGGGGATTGCGCTGGGGTGGGTCGAGCCTGCCCACCACGACAACCCGCGCAAGTGCCGCCCGTGCCAGTACCTTGGCGTGTGCGAGTTTGCGCTGCGGGGCGGCGCGCCAGACAAGGGTTAAGTAAGCGCGCGGCGACGGGGCGCGCGACGCGCGATGGCAATGACGCTAAGCTCCGCACTCAGGGCAGTCGACCTGCGCCAGGAGCCCCCGCCCCTCATAATAGGCGAGCGCCTCAACGCGCAGGGCTCCAAGAGGGCCAAGCGCCTCGTCCTGGCCGACGACATTGGCGGCCTCGTCGACCTCGCCCGCGAGCAGGCCGAGGACGGCGCGCACTGCATCGACGTGTGCGTCGACACGACGGAGCGCTCCGACGAGCTGGACATGATGGTCCGGCTCGTCAAGCGCCTCAGCCTCGAGGTCGAGGCGCCGCTTGTCATAGACTCGACTAGCGCCGACGTCGTCGCCGCCGCCGTCGAGCAGGTGCCAGGAAGGCCGGTCATCAACTCGATAAACCTCGAGGGCGACGGGTCGCGCTTTGCGGCGATAGCGCCGGTCATGGCGAGGTACGGCGTGCCGGCCGTCGCCATGTGCATAGGCCCGGCCGGCATGGCGCGCACGCCGCAAGAAAAGCTCGACACGGCGCGCCTGCTGCTCTCGCGCGGCCGCGAGGCGGGCCTCTCTCCGGACCAGTTTGTCTTTGACGTGCTCACGTTCACGCTCGGGACCGGCGAGGCCGAGTACGCCGGCGCCGGCGCGGACACGCTAGAGGGCATACGCATGGTCCACGAGGAGATGCCAGACTCGCACACGGTCCTGGGCCTGAGCAACGTCAGCTTTGGCCTCACGCCGCCGGCGCGCAGGCTGCTAAACTCGGTGTTCCTGCACCACGCCGTGCGGGCCGGCCTTGACGCCGTCATCGTCAACGTGCGCGACATCACCGCCTACGCGCAGGTTCCGGCCTCCGAGCGCCGCCTCGCCGAGGCCCTCATATTCAACGAGTCAGACGGCGCGCTGCCCGAGCTCATCGCGCGCTTTGAGGGGGACGCCGGGGCCGGCGCGCGGGCGGCGCGCGCGCCGGCCGTCGACCCGTCAATGAGCGCCTCGCAGAGGTGCACGTTTCGAATCGTGAACCGCGTGCGCGACGGCATCGAGGGCGACGTGCTCGCGGCGATCGCCGAAAAGGCCCCCGGAGCGCCGGCGCCGTCCGGCGGCGCGCCGGGCCTGTCCGCGCAGGACGCGCACGACGCGGCCCTCAAGACGCTAAACGACGACCTGCTGCCGGCCATGAAGGAGGTCGGCGACAGGTTTGGGGCCGGCGAGATCATACTGCCGTTTGTCCTCAAGTCCGCCGAGTGCATGAAGGCCGCCGTCGCCGAGCTCGAGCGCCACCTCATAAGGGCCGACGAGGCCTCAAAGGGGACGATCGTGCTCGGAACGGTCTACGGCGACGTGCACGACATCGGGAAAAACCTCGTGAAGACGATACTAGAGAACAACGGCTACACGGTCCACGACCTCGGCAAGCAGGTCCCGCTGCAGAGGTTTGTAGACAAGGTGCGCGAGACGCGCGCCGACGCCGTGGGCCTCTCGGCCCTCCTTGTCCACACGTCGCGCCAGATGGGCGAGTTTGTCGAGCGCGCGCGCAAGGACGGCCTCGGGATACCGATACTCTGCGGCGGCGCGGCGATACACACAAACTTTGTCAACAAGATAGCCAGCGAGGGGGGCATATACCCGCACGGCGTGTTTTACTGCAACACGATGTTCGACGGGCTGGCCGTCATGGAGGAGATCGCCGCGGGCCGGCGCGGGGAGCTCGTCGCCAAGTGGCGCGGCAGGCTCGAAAAGTGGAGGCCGCCGGCGGCGCCGCAGCGGCGCAGCGACGGCGCGCGCCGCAGCGTCAGGCCCGCGAGCGCCCCGCGCGCGCCGTCGACCGGCGAGGTGATCAGGCTCGGGCCGGCCGACGTGCCCCTCGGCGAGGTCTGGCCGCTCCTGGACAAAAAGTCCCTCTTCAAGCTCTCCTGGGGCGTGCGCGGCCGCGCCGCGGCGGCGTCAGAGGCCGAGCACGAGCGCCTCTACGGCGAGTGGCGCGAGCGCGCCGTCTCGGAAGGCCTCGTCGAGCCGCGCGTGGCGTACGCCTATTACGCGTGCCGCAACGCGGGCGGCGGGAGGCTTGACGTCGAGGATGGCGCCGGCCGGACAGTCACGTTCGAGTTTCCGCAGCGGGGGGGCGTGGGCATATCGGACTATTTTGGCGAGCGCGACACCGTCGCGTTCCAGGCCGTCACGGTCGGCCCGCGCGCGGCGAGCGCGACCGAGTCGTGGAACGCCGAGGGCCGCTACACGGACGCCTACTACCTGCACGGCCTCGCCGTCGAGGCCGCCGAGGCCCTCGCGGCGTGGGCGCACGCGCGCATACGGGCCGAGCTCGGCATAGGCGGCCGCGGCCTGCGCTACAGCTGGGGCTACCCGAGCTGCCCGGACATATCGCAGCACCGCCTGGTCTGGGGCCTCTTGCGCCCCGAGGAGTCGGGCATGACGCTCACGTCGCACCACCAGATAGTCCCCGAGCACTCCACCGCCGCGATCGTCGTCCACCACCCCGACGCGTCATACTAGCGCGCGCCGGAGATGGCCGCCTCGGCCGCGGCCAGGTCGCGCGGCGAGGTCACCAGGACGCTGCCGGCCATCCCGTGGACGCGCCGCACAAACGCGCCGGCGTCCCCCTCGTAGGACGACCAGTCGAGGCCGAGCGCGCGCGCCGACGGCGCGTTCTTTGGCGAGGGGACCATGACGCACGGCGTCACGCCGATGCCGTGCGCGGACATCTCCCCGATGATCGACGAGGCCTGCGCCTCTGACGAGATCACCTGCGTGACAAATGCGTCGGGCCGCGCGGCGAGCTTTTTGCGCGTGCCGACGGGGTCTGGCTCGGCCGGCAGCGAGAGGATCATCCTCATCCCGCACGTCCTGGACTCGGCGCGGAGCCTCGAGAGAGCCGCGCCGGGGTAGAGGCTCGTGTCGCGCGCGCCGGCGTACTGCGGCGGGTCGCCCCTTATGAGGAGGACGCCGGAGGCGCCGGCCCGCGCAGCCTCGGCGATGTCGCCGGCGAGGCGCCCAAACGTGCGGTCGCGCGTGCGAAGGCTGATCATCACCTCGGCGCGCGGGTGGCGCGCCATCACCTCGGCGCACGCGTCGAGGACGCCGACGCGCCTGGTCCCCAGCACGCCGTCGGTCACCAGGACGGCGTCGGC
>RKSK01000103.1 GCA_007570915.1 Cenarchaeum sp. | reverse complement strand
CAGAGGGCATGGTGGCGCTCCACAGGGCCGCTGCGGGCAACGCGACGCTGCGCCTCCTCTTGCCGCCCGAGACGCTCTCGGCACTGGGTAGCACAGACGTGGAGGGGGTCGCGCTGGGCATCGCCTCGCTGCGCGAGGCCGTCCGCGGGGACGGCTTGCCTGGCGATGTCATGTACTTTGCGCTACCGCCCGAGACGCGCGCGGCGCTGGGCGAAAAGCTATATGCCTATGACACGCCTCCATTGTACGGATGCTTTGCAGCCTGTCCCGACGTTGAAGTTGGGTCATCTGAGGGTTCTGACTATGAGACCTACCTACGCGGCGCATCGGACTATTCCCCACGACCCGCTATCCGTGCCGAGCTTCACGGCATCTGCGCCGAGGCCAATGAGCGGCTTGTAGGGGGGGTGGCGTGGATGGAGGGCGACGCGTCCTGGCTCAACTTCATGAGGGACTGCGGGACCTGGCACAGCGTAACCCTTTCTGAGGCCATACTGGAGTACATGGAGCAAAACGTCTCCCCCGAGTGCAAGGAGCTGATAGATGCTGGCTGGCGGGTTAGCAACACGGGGGAGTTCTACCCCCCGGAGCGCGCGTCCGTGGGCAATGTCGGCAAGCCATGGGTCGCGGGGCGATCGTTTGGCGGAACCTGCCTGCCGGACACGTACCCGCTCGCGCTGCCCATTCGAACAGGCTGGTATAATCAGCCCCAAACGCCCAGCCCTGAGCACGGCGACGATGTCCTGTACTTTGCGCTCCCGCACGAGACGCGCGCGGCGCTGGGAGAAAAGACCTATGCCCACTATACGATTCCGTGGTACGGGTGCCAACTCTTAGCGTGCCCGGATGTGGGGGTTGTGCCGTCTCTGGGATCTGACTATGAGTCCTACCTGCGCAGTGTCCGGGCCTCTGGCTCAAACGCCCTTCTGTCCGGCGAGCTTCAGGCCATCTGCGCCGAGGCCAACGAGAGGCTTGTAGAGGAGGTGGCGTGGATGGAGGGCGACGCGTCCTGGCTCCGCTTCATGCGGGACTGTGCATACTGGCACAGCGGTGCGCTCTCCGAGGCCATACTGGAGTACATGGAGGCCAGCGTCTCCCCCGAGTGCAGGGGGCTGATCGACGCGGGCTGGTGGGTCAGCGACGCGGGGGAGTTCTACCCCCCGGAGCGCCCCGGGCAGTCGCAGGCGCGCCCCGCCAGGGGCGATGTCGACAGGAATGAGGATCTGTGGAAGCCGCCGTTTGCCTCTAGGTGCCTCCCTGAAGCGTATCCGCTAGGGCTGCAGCTTGACAACGCCTCTGTGTAGTCCCGGGGCAGCATGGCCAACGCATTCCAATAGTGGGCCCGCCGGCATCGGTTCAAGCATACCAACAAGGCCCACATGCCAAATGCGGCTTCGTGCCTGCGCACAGCTCAACCAGGCCGGCATGGGGATCACGGCGGAGCGCTGGCGGCACACCCGGCGACGCAGGCGACCGTGACGCCACAGGGCAGAAGTGCGACGAAGACGGCAAAAATTCCGTCCGCCTGCGGCTCGCCATGGCACAATGGGTGCCGGGAGGTGCGGCTCTGCTGCCCTGGGCGCGCTGCTGCCGGCGCCGCCCCCCGCGCCAAAAGGCCGCGGGCGGCCCTTCCTCCGTGTGGGGGAGCTTGGCATGTCCGGCCAGCTTGTGCCGCACGTCAGGCGCGTAACGGCGACTGGGATGGCTGGCTATGCGAGCTCGGCGCTGCCGAACAGCACGCCAAAGGGCTTGCACCATATGAGGACGGTGCCGTGCCTCGAGAGGTCGGTCCCCTCGGGAATGTCATAGTTCTGGTCGCCCCTGTTGCCCTTGAGGATGCCAAGGTCGACATGGTCGCCGTCAGTCGTGTCCGCCGAGAGGTAGACGTGGAGCTCCGGCCCGTTCGTCGCGTAAAAGTCCTCCAGGCGCAGGACCTGCCCGCCGCCGGTCCGCTCGAGGACCTTTGCGGTCCCGCGCGCGTCGTGTATGCCGTCGCCGACGCCGACGAACATGCCGCTCAGCGAGGCCATGGGCATCCCCGCCATGGGCGAGCCGGGCGCCTCGTCCATCATTATGACGTCCGGCAGGGGCTCCTCGACGGTCGTCTCGGTGAAGTACGGGCTGGCCGCGTACAGGGCCGCCGCGCCTGCGGCCACGGCCACCGCGGCTATCGCTACCCCCCTGCGGGCCATCGGGCCGCCGCCCCCGCGCGTGCGGTTATAAACCAAGCGCGCCGGCGCGCGCCATAAACACAAATACCTAGCCGGCCGGCGGGGCCGCAGATGATACCGCTTCCGGCGGCGCCCCGCGGCGGGCGCGAGGCCGGCCCTGACGGCCAGGCGCGCGGGACGCCGCTCCTCAAGCGCGGCTTTGCGCACATGCTCAAGGGCGGCGTCGTCATGGACGTCACGACGGCCGAGCAGGCACAGGTGGCCGAGCGGGCCGGAGCCGTCTCGGTCATGGTCCTCGACAAGCTCCCCTCTGACGTGCGCAAGGCCGGCGGCGTCGCGCGCACTGCGAGCGTGCGGGCCATACGCGAGATCATGGGCTCGGTCACGGTTCCCGTCATGGCAAAGTGCCGCATAGGCCACGCCGGCGAGGCCGCCGTCCTCGCCGAGGCCGACGTTGACATGATCGACGAGTCCGAGGTCCTCACGCCGGCCGACGGGGCGCACCACATATGGAAGTGGGGCTATGACACGCCGTTTGTCAACGGCGCGCGCTCGCTCGGCGAGGCCCTGCGCCGCATAGAGGAGGGCGCCTCGATGATCCGCACAAAGGGCGAGCCGGGCACGGGCGACGTCGCCGAGGCGATCACGCACATGAGGGCCGTCAGCGACGGGATCCGGCAGGTCAGGGCAATGCTCGAGGACGGCGACTCGCAGGCGCTCGTCGCCGCCTCGCGCGAGCTCGGCGCGTCGTACGAGCTCGTCGAGCAGGTCGCGCGCCTCGGCAGGCTGCCGGTGGTCAACTTTGCGGCCGGCGGGGTCGCCACGCCGGCCGACGCGGCCCACCTCATGTCGATGGGCTGCGACGGGATATTTGTCGGCTCTGGGATATTCAAGGCGGACGACGCCCTCGAGCGGGCCCGCGCCGTCGTCCTGGCCACGACGTTCTGGAGGGACCCCGCGCGCGTCCTGGAGGCCCAGGGGATGGTCGACGAGCGCGGCTCGATGGCCGGCCTCGACGGGGCGAGCATGGGGCCGCGCATGCAGGAGAGGGGCCCGCAGTGACGCGCATGGGCGTCCTCGCGACGCAGGGCAACGTCGACGAGAACATCGCCGCCTCTCGCGCGGCCCTCGGCCAGTCGGGGACGGCCGTGCGCGTCATGTCGGCGGCCGACGTCGACGCCGTCGACGCGCTCGTGATCCCCGGCGGCGAGAGCACGGCGATAGGGCCGCTCTCGGAGGCCTCTGGCGCGATGGCGGCGATCAGGAGGCGAGCCGAGTCCGACTCCATGCCGATACTCGGCATATGCGCGGGCCTCGTCCTGATGGCCTCGCCCGCGCAAGCCGGCCCCGGCCCGGAGCGCCTGGGCCTGCTAGACGTCGACGTCGAGCGCAACGCGCACGGGCGCCAGCGCGTCTCCTTTGAGGCCGACGTGGCTCTGCCGTCGCTGGGCATCGACTCGCTGCGCGGGGCGTTCATACGCGCGCCGGCCATAGCGCGGACCGGCGCGGGCGTCGAGGTCCTCGCCAACCTGCGCGGGCGCGCCGTCGCCGTGAGGCAGGACACGCTAGTCGGCGTCACGTTCCACGCCGAGCTCGCCGGCCACGCGCTCCACGCCGCCTTTGCGCGCGTCGCCGCCGGCGCGCTCTAGGGCCCGCGCAGGCCGTGCATCGGGACCAGGTCCGGCGCGTACTCGGCGAGCCCGTCGGGGACGCCAATGTCGACGGGGTCGCGCAGCGAGAGGCCGCGGCGCTTTTTCTCGTTCCAGACGCGCGAGTTGAACTCTGTTATGGCCCGCGTCGCGCCGCCGGCGGCGGGCAGCCTGCGCGGCCGCGGCATCGCCTCGAGGTGTATGCTCGTCCCCGAGTAGAGCTCGCGCCAGAGGTGGTCCGTGATGAACGGCGTGACGGGGGCCATGAGGCGCAGGACGGTCGAGAGGACCTCGTGGAGCGTGCGGCGCGCCGAGTCGCGCTCCGCCTCGCCAAACCCGTCGCCGTACGCGCGACCCTTTGCCATCTCTATATAGTGGGCCGCAAAGACGTTGCGCACAAACTCCCTCGTCGAGACGGCCGGCGTGAAAAAGTCGTGCTCGGCATAGGCCCGCGCGCACGCCGAGACCAGCGCGTCAAGCTCGGCGAGTATCCACGCGTCAGTCGCCGGCCGGCCCCCCGCGGCAGCGCCGGGGTCTGGAAACGACGAGACGAGGCGCGCGACGTTCCAGAGCTTGCTGAGCGACTTTTTGGTCGCGACAATCCTCTCCTCGTCGCACCTAAAGTCCTGCCCGTGGCCGGCCTCGCACGCGCTCCAGAGGCGGAACGCGTCGGCCCCGACGCGGCCGATGAGCGGGAGCGGGTCGATCACGTTGCCGCGGCTCTTGCTCATCTTGCCGCCGCGCGAGTCCAGGCCGTACCCCATGACCCACGCCTCGGCCCACGGCGCCCTGCCGGTGAGCTGCATGCAGCGCAGCAGCGTGTAGTAGAGCCACGTGCGCACGATGTCCTTGCCCTGCGGCCTGACCGCCGCGGGGTACGCGTTGGCAAAGAGCCCCTCGTCGCGGCCGTACCCCGCGATGAAGAGCGGCGAGACGCTAGAGTCCATCCACGTGTCAAACGTGCGCGCCTCGCCGGCGAGCCTGCCGCCGCACCTCTTGCACTCGCCCCACGGGGCCTCCTCGGCCCACGGGCGGACGTACCCGCCCGGCTCGGGCAGGTGGGCCTCGCCGCACGACTCGCAGCGCCATATTGGTATCTCCGTGCCGTAGTAGCGCCGGCGCGATATGGGCCAGTCTATGGAGACCGAGCCGAGCCAGTTGTGCAGTATCTGCCTGTGCGACTCTGGCCTGAACGCGACGCCGTCAGACGCGGCGCGCACGGCCTCTACCGAGTCGAGCTGCCGCAGGTAGTACTCCTCGAGCGGCACTATCTCTATGGGGTTTTTGGTCCGCTCCGAGACGGGGACGCTGTGCGTGATCCTCTCCCTCCCCGCCAGCGCGCCGGAGGCCTCGAGGTCGGCGACGACCCTCGCGCGCGCCTGCCTCGGCCGCAGGCCCGCGTACGCGCCGGCGGCCCGCGTCATCCTGCCGTCGAGGCCAATCGAGGCGACCTCCTCGAGGCCCAGCTCGCGAAAGAGCGCGACGTCGTTCTGGTCGCCATAGCTGCAGACCATGACGGCGCCGGTCCCAAACTCGGCGCTCGCCGACGGGTGGGCAATGACGGGCACGGCGTTGCCAAATATGGGCACCGTCGCGCTGCGCCCCACGCTCCCCGCGTGGCGCGCGTCATCGGGGTTTACTATTATCGCGCGGCACGCGCAGAGGAGCTCCGGCCTCGTGCTGGCTATCGTGATGCTCCCCCCGCCCTCCACGGCAAAGTCCATGCGGACGAGCTCGGACTCGGCCTCGACGTGGGCGAGCTCGGCGTCGGCGACGCTGGTCCCGGCGGCCCAGTCGTAGTTTGTGGGCCGCGTGGCGAGGTAGACGAGGCCGCGCCTCCAGAGGTCGATGAACGTCGCCTGCGTGAGGGCCCTGTACTCGGCCGAGTCGGTCCGGTAGCGGTTCTCAATGTCCGCCGAGACGCCGAGGGCCTCGAGCGTGCGCGCCATCTCGCCCTCGAGGTCGTCAAGCGACTCGGAGCAGAGGCGCACAAACTCTGCCCTCTCCGTCTCGGCCATGCGGATGCCGTGCTTTTTCTCGGTGTAGAGCTCGACTGGCAGGCCGTTGCGGTCTATGCCGAGCGCAAAGTAGACGTTCTTGCCGGCCATGCGCTCGCAGCGCGCAATCATGTCAATCTGCGCATAGTGGGCCGCGGCCCCGACGTGCCACGGCCTGCCCGAGGGGTACGGCGGCGGCGTGTCTATCGTGTAGCACGGCTTGCCGGCGTCGTGCGCAAACACGCGCTCGCGCGCCCAGGCCTCCAGCAGCGGGGCCTCAAGCGACGGGTCCCACGACTTTTGCTTTATGCGCGGCTCCATCGCGCCCACTAGCGCCGCAGGCTCGATATGATGTGCGAGCCCTTGTTGTTGCCCTCGTATATGTAGACGCCGACTGCCTCGACGTTGCGCGGCAGGAGCGGCGCGAGGCGCCGTATGATCTCGCCGGAGAGGTTCTCGACGGTCGCCTCGCCCTCCAGCGCGTACGTCGCCGTACGCGACAATGTCGTCGAGCTCGCCGGCGCGCGCGGCGTGGCGCGCGTGGCCGACTGCGAGTATGCGCTGCCCGCCGGCCTCCCTTATGGCCCTGTACCTCTCGAGGTCGTCCTCCGAGTCGATGACCTCTATGAGGCCCCCCTCGGTGGAAAAGTCCACCCTGACCGGCCCGCCCGGCGTGGGGACCTCCTTGCCGTACTCGTACTCGTGGCCCATAAACTCGAGGAGCCGAGCCACGGCGAGCTCCGCCCTGGAGCGCAGCAGGTTGCCCCTGCCGTCGACGTGCCTATAGTCCGAGTCTAGCACCGGTCCGGCCATCGCGCGCGCGGCCCGCTGCGTGCGCATATAAAGCCTGCCCGCGGGCCGGCTCAGCGCAGCGCGTCGAGCCTGCGCGCGAGCTCGGCGTCGTTGGCCGTTATGCCGCCGGCGTCGTGCGTCACGAGGTCGACGGTGAGGCGGCTGTAGGTGTTGACCCACTCGGGGTGGTGGTCCATCTTTTCGATCTCCATGGCCGCCCTGGCCATGAACCCAAAGGCCTCGTTGAACGAGGCAAACTCGTACTCCTTGTGGAGCTTGCCTGCCCTCACGGACCAGCCGTCCAGGCCCTCCAGGGCCGCGCTGACCTCCGCGTCGCTTAGGCGCTCCATGCGCGCGCCGCGCGCGGGGGGCCTCAATGTATGTGTTTTTGGCCCCGCGTGGCCCCGTTTATCAACTTTTTACAATATTTAGTCTAACAATACCAACCAATCCGATTTAAGATAAAACGGGGCGCCCTCCGCCCCATTGGCCCGGGCAAGGA
>RKSK01000152.1 GCA_007570915.1 Cenarchaeum sp. | reverse complement strand
GACTGCCCCGAGCGCCTACCTGGGGAAATTTAGAAACGGCGCGACGCTCTTTCCGCAGGCCCTTGCCGTGTGCGACCCGGACGAGACGCATGTGCGAAAGGCTTACACCACCTTTAGGACGCGCAAGTCCAAGGGCGCGTGGGCGGGACTTGCCCTTGACGGCCGGGTGGAGACGCGGTTCGTGTATGCGGGGGCCTTTTCCAAGAATATCGTGCCGTTTGGGCTTGTGGATCCCGAGTGGGTGATAGCGCCCGACGTTGTGGACAAAAAGCTCCGCAAGGACAAGCTCCCGGATGGCAGGGGCGCATCGCTGTTTCGCAGCTATTGGACGGTGGCCGACCTGGAGTGGTCGCGCCGAAGGCAGCGATCCGCCCCCCCGACGCTGGCGGGGCAGCTCGACTATAACGGCAAGTTCTCGTCCCAGTTCTCGGCACGGGCCCACAAGTTTAGGGTCATCTACAACAAGAGCGGGTCGTTCCTCCAGTCCGCAGTTATCCCCGACACCGTCGGCGGCCGCCCTGTGGTGGTGGACGGGACCGCCTACTGGCACTCCTCGCGGAGGCCAGACGAGCTTCACTACCTGTGCGCCGTGCTCAACGCGGCGTCGCTGCAGGAGTTCTTCTCAGGGGCCTGCCGTATGTCTGACAGGGACTTTCACACCGGGCCGCTAGAGTCCTGCCCCATACCCGCCTATGACGCGAAGGACACCCTGCACAGGGGGCTTGCGCGCCTGTCGCGCGCGTGCCACTCGCGCGTGGCCGCCATGGGGGGCGGCGCCGCCCTGTCGCGCCGAGCCGTCATGGGGGACGCAGGGGTGGCCGCCGGCGCGGCGCGCAAGGTGGGCGATGCAGCGCAGCTGGTTTGCAAACGACATGGCCATGACCTCCGGCGCGTGGCCCTCGGCGGCGACGAGGTTTGCGACATAGCCGCCGGCCACTAGGATCACCCTTCGCCCGCCGCGCAGCGTGAGCTCCTCGAGCCCCGCGCGCGGCCGCCTCGAGCCGACGGCAGCGGCGCGCAGGCCGGCGGCGTCAATCTCGACGTCAAAGTGGCCGACGTTTGCCAGCACCGCGCCGTCGCGCATGAGCGCGGCATGGCGCGCCGTTATGACGCCCCTCTGTCCCGTGCACGTCACAAAAATGTCGCCCCTGCGCGCGGCGTCTGCCATGCGCATCACCTCGTGGCCGTCGAGGCGGGCCTCGAGGGCCCTCACGGGATCCGTCTCGGTCACGATTATGCGCGCGCCGAGGCCGGAGAGGCGCGCCGCCACGCCGCGGCCCACGGGCCCGTACCCCGCCACGACTGCCGCCTTTGACGCGATTAGCAGGCCGCACGACCTCATAAGCGCGTCGGCGGCCGACTGGCCCGTCCCGTACGCGTTGTCAAACGTCGCCTTTGTGCGCGCGTCATTGACGGCTATCACGGGATAGCGCGCCGCGCGCCTCGCAAAGAGCGCGCGCAGGCGGCGCACGCCCGTTGTCGTCTCCTCGGTCCCGCCCACTATGCGGGGGCCGGCGCGGCGCGTGTGCGCAAGGACGGAGAGCTCGCCGCCGTCGTCGACGACAATGTCAGGCGAGGAGTCCATCGCGAGCGAGACGCACTCGCGAAACTCGCGCCCGCTCTGCCCTGCCCACGCGTGGACCGTCGCGCCGGCCGACACGAGGTGCGCGGCGACGGCGTCGCTTGTCGTGTGCGGGTTGCCCGCGCACGCCACGGCGCGCGCGCCGAGGCGCATGGCCCCGGCGACCAGGGCCGACGTCTCGGGCGTGAGCTGCAGGCAAAACGCCACGGTGAGGCCGGCGAGGGGGCGCCGGCGCGAAAGCGAGGACGACGCCGCCCGCAGCGCGCCCATGCGCGACGCGGCCCACTCGTGGAGGATCCTGCCGCGCGGCGCGAGGCCCGCGTCGCGTATGTGCGATCGGCCCGCGCGCCGCACGGCCTACCACGAGCTGCCGTACGCCGCCTGCTCCCTTGTCAGGCGGTCTATGCGCACGCCCATGGCCGCTAGCGCGTCGCGCGCGACTTGCACGTCGATCGACTCGGGCACGCGGTGGAGCGCGCGCTCCATCTTGCCGTGGTTCTTGAGTATGTGTATTATCGAGAGGAGCTGGTTTGAGAAGGACTGGGCCATGACCTCCGGCGGGTGGCCCTCGGCGGCGACGAGGTTTGCGAGGCGGCCCCTGGCCATGAGGTAGACGCGCCTGCCGCGGCGTATCGTGCACTCGTCCATGCCGGGCCTGACCTCGCGCACGCGGTGGGACTTTTTGAGGAGAAACCTCGTGTCAATCTCGACGTCAAAGTGGCCCACGTTGGCCAGTATCGCCCCGTCGCGCATTGACTCTATGTGCCCCTTCGTTATCACGCCCGTCTGGCCCGTGCAAGTCACAAATATCTCGCCCCTGCGCGCCGCGTCGGCCATGCGCATCACCTCGTACCCGTCCATGTGGGCCTCGAGGGCCCTCACGGGGTCCGTCTCGGTGACGATGACGCGCGCGCCCAGGCCGCGGCAGCGCGCCGCCACGCCGCGGCCGACCCAGCCGTACCCCGCGACGACGACGGCCTTTGAGGCGACGAGGAGGTTTGCCGAGCGCAGTAGCGCGTCGACGGTCGACTGGCCCGTGCCGTGCCTGTTGTCAAAGAGGTGCTTTGTGTGCGCGTCGTTGACGACGATCACGGGGTAGCGCAGCCGGCCCGCCCTCTCGACTGCGCGTATGCGCGAGACGCCGGCAGTCGTCTCCTCGGTGGCCCCGAGGACCTTGAGCCCCGAGAACCTGCGGTCAAAGTGGGCCATGACGTTCATGTCGGCCCCGTCGTCGACGAGTATGGACGGCCGGTGCGAGAGCACGCTGGCGATGCACGCGTCGTACTCCTTTTGCGTCTGGCCCGCCCACGCGTACACGTGGACGCCGCTCTTGGCCAAAAACGCCGCAATGTCGTCCTGCGTGGACATTGGGTTGCCCGGGCACGCGGCCACCGTCGCGCCGAGCTCGCGGGCGGCGAGGAGGAGGACCGACGTCTCCTTTGTGATGTGGAGGCAAAACCCGACGGTCACGCCCCTCAGGGGCCGCGAGCGCCGCAGGCGGCCCATCGTGTTGTTGAGTATGACCATGTGCTCGCGGGCCCACTCGTGCGAGCGCCTGCCCTGCGCGGCGAGCCTGATGTCGCGAACCCTGTACCCGCGTGAGGCCAACGCGCGCGCGCGGTCGCGCATGGGTATAAAACCCTAGGCGCCGGCCCGCGCGCCCCATGGCGGGCAGGGCGCGCGGGCCGGTCGCGGGCCGCACGGTGGGGGAAACCTTTGACATGTGGGCCTCCAACGGCAGGGCAGAAAAGATGGAGCGCGAGCACTCGCGCGCCGTCGCGGCGCGCCTGGCCTCCGTCGACCTCTCCTCGCCCTTTCGCTTCCTCGACGTGGGCTGCGGCAACGGCTGGCTCGTGAGGCGCATGGCCGCGGTGCCCTCCTGCCGCGCCGCAGTCGGCATAGACCTGAGCCCCGCGATGGTCCGCGAGGCGCGGCGCCTGGCGCGCCTCGCAAAGGAGCGCTACGAGGCGGCCCGCGTCGAGTCGTGGGCGCACAGGGGAAGGTTTGACCTCGTCTTTTCGATGGAGGCCCTCTACTATGCCGACTCGGTCGACGAGGCCCTGGCCGCCGTGGCGCGCCTCATGGCGCCGGGCGCGACGCTGATATGCGGGACCGACTTTTACGCCGAGAACCGCGCGACGCGCTGGTGGGCGCGCGAGATGGGCATAACGATGCACCTCCTCTCCCGCGCGCAGTGGGCCGCGGCGTTCAGGCGAGCCGGCCTCTCGGCGCGCACGCGCACCGTGAGGGACGCGTCGAGCTCAAAGAGGTGGCGGCGCGAGGCCGGCACGCTCTTTGTCACGGGCACGGCGCCGCCGGCGCGCTGAGCGCAGCCTCCACGCCGCAGTGGCCGCGGCCGCGCCGGCCGCCGCGAGGGCCGCAGCCGCTGCCCACTGCGGCCCCGCGCCGCCGGCAGCGGGCGCCGCGGGGGCGGGGGCCTCCGGCAGGCGCCCGCCTGCGGGGACCACCATAAACCCCGACGAGTAGGTGTCCGGCCTCAGGACCTCCGCGGAGGACGCAAAGAGGCGCAGCGTGTGGGCCCCGAGCTCGAGGCCGGCCGTCTCGGCGGCCGAGAGCGAGACCGTCGCCTCGCCGCCCTCGACGGCGAGCCTGCCCGAGGCGGCCGGCGCCTCGCCCGGCGGCCCGATGACGTACGCGACCTCCGTTGCGCCCTCGGCGGCGACGCTGACCTCGAGCGGCTCGCCGGCCTCGACTGCGCGCGGCAGGCCCACGCCGGCTATGCGCGGCAGCTCGACGCCGGACAGCGGCAGCCAGTGGCCGCGCGCAAAGGGGTAGCCGGCGTCGCGCGTGGCAGCCGTCGTGACCGTGCGCGACTCGGGCGTGTACGCGACGAGCTCGTACGGGCCGTTGGAGATCACGGCGTGGCCCCTCCCGGCGATCCACTCCAGGGCCGCGCCGTACCGCCCCTGCGCGTACCCCGCGCCGGCCCCGAGCTGCGCGATGGCCGCCGGGACGTGCCCCGAGGCGGCCATCTCCGAGACGTGCCTGCCCACGAGGGCCGCGTCAGACGGTATGGCAAGCGAGAGCCACGGGACGCCGGAGGCGCCGGCCCCCGAGCGCGAAAAGGACGCCTCGCCGGCCGACACGGCGCGCTCCATGCCCGCGAGGACCTCCCAGGGGACGCTGGCCCACACCGACGCCCAGTCGGCGATCTCGGCCTCGTCAAAGTGCCAATAGTCGACATAGACCCTGACCCTGCCCTCCCCGAGCGGCTCGACGCCGCGCAGCGTCGAGACGAGCTGCGCGGCGCGCGAGGCGTACTCGGCGTCGTGCGTCCTGTCCGCCGGCGTGGCCTCGGATCCCCACTCTAGGGCAAAGTACACGGCGTGCATGACGTCGTTCATGTCCATCATCTCGCCGTGGTGCCAGCGCGAGAGCAAGAGATCGTACGTCACCGCGCTCGCGGCGAGCGTCCCCCCCGGCGCGCCTGCCCACGACTGTGACGCGACGTCCCACAGGAGGGCCCCCGGTGGCACGGGGATCGAGGGCTCGGCGCCGCGCGTCTGGACGTCCCATGCCGCGCGCACGGGCATCGGCGAGCCGCTGTAGGGGTTGCGGAACACGGCGGGGTCCGAGAGCGTCTGCCATATGCGCGAGCTGTACGCGTCGCCAAATCCCATGACGGGGTTCCACGCCCCCTGGTACGCCTGCTTTACGCCGATGCGCAGGTGCCCCGACGGCGTCTGCGCGTTTATCGCGGTAAACCTCGACGGCACGCCGGCGCCGAGCCCGTTGACGACGCCCTCGACGCCCTCGCCGACGGCATAGAGGTCGTCGCGCGCGGCGAGAAAGACGCGCACGGCCTCCTCCGCGCCGGCCGCCGCGGCCATGCGGACCATCCCGTCGCGCTCGCGGGGCCCGGAAAACCCGCCGGCGTATATGCCGCGCGTGAGCTCGTCTATCGTGGCGTTGCGGTAGTTCCAGTAGAGCGGGTCGTTAAACCCCGGCATCGAGGAGAACCAAGGCGCGTACATTTGCGCGAGCGTCACGGGGTCGTACCTCACAAACGCCGCCTTGCCGGCCCACCCCTCCGTGTACACGCCCCAGCGCAGCTCCGCGGGGTCCGACCCGTACACGACGGCGAGGGCCTTGCTCAGGTCGCCGTACTCCCTGTCGACGGCGATTCCCGCGCGCTCGAGCTCCAGCGCGAGGAGCTCGCCGATCGACTTGCGCACAAGGTCGTCGCCGCGGATAAAGACCGTAGTCCGGACGGCCTCGCCGTTGTGCGTCCATGCCCCGCCCTCCATGCGCGCGCCGGCCCCCTCGAGCGCGCCGCGCAGCATCTCCCGCGCGAGGCCGGGGTCATAGGCGAACTCTGGCGCGCCGCCGGCGGCGAGGGCCGCATAGTCGGGGTCGTGCGGCGCGTACGCCGAGAACATCGGCGTCCCGTGCCCGCCGAGGAGCTCGTTGACGACGAGCGAGCGGTCGACCATGTGGTTTAGGGCCTGCCTCGCGGCCCTCTCCGAGAAGGGGTTCAGGCGCGCGCCCTCGGCGGGGTTGACGAGGAGGCTGTACGAGCCGCTGCTCGACTCGTAGACGCGCACGCCCTCGCGCTGCGAGGGCCCGAGGAGCGACGGGGGCAGGCCGCCGTGGTGCGCGTCGAGGCGGCCGGCCCGCACGTCGGCGAGCGCGACGGCGTCATCAGAGTACTGGACGTACGTCACGCCGTCGACAAACGTCGCGCCCCCGCCGTGCGCGGGGCCGGCCATGGCCGCGCACGCGGCCGCCGCGCACGCGGCCGCGAGGAGGCCGGCCCTACGGGACAAGCACGAGGCTCGCAACAAAGACGCCCAGGCCCAGGGCCGAGTGGGCCTTTGTGAGGCCCAGTGCCCTGTAGAGGGCCGCCGAATAGTCCTCAAAGACCTTCTCTCCCATTATGCGCACGCGCGCGCTGGCCACGAGGACCTCAAAGGAGGCGCTGCCCGCCGACGCCCTTGCCCGCGAGGCGATCTCGGCAAACCACGAGGCCGCCTGCGCGCGCCCCGTCACGGCGCCAAACTGGTAATAGCCGTTCCTCGTGCGCACCGTCGTGCGCGAAAAGTGCGTGTCCGACGTGCAGACGTCAAGGAGGTCCATCCCCCCCGCGGCGAGGGCCCCGACGATGTGCTCGCGCATGCCGTTCTCCATGTTGTTGGCGTCGGCCCACGCCAAAAAGCGCTCCCTGCCGTTGACCCTCAGGCAGAGGACGCCGAGGCCTCCCATCCCGATGTCCGGCGCCTCTATGCCCATGCCCGACGAGTTGGCATAGCCGACCTCCATCGCGTGCATTGGCTTGCCGCGGAGCGAGTCGAGGCAGGAGCGCGCCGCGGCGAGCATGTCGTCCTCGTCGGCGCCCGATATCTCGTCGCCCATGGCGTTGTGCGAGTCGACGACCATGACGCGCTCGATGCCCGCCTTGAGCGCGTGGTCCTCGATCGCCGACTTTATGCGCGTGGGAAGGTCCTCCATCCCGTGCGGCGAGAGCGAGAGGACCACGAGCGCGCTGCCCTCAAACATGACGCCTATGGCGCGCGCGCGGTTGACGACTGCCGTGACGGGCTCCGTGCACGACGAGCCCGAGCCGGCCACGGTGCTCGACTTGAGCGACTCGAGGTAGCGGTCCACCTCGCCGCGCGAGGGCAGGTTGTGCGTGTGGTTTGAGACGCTGTGCATGACCATCGCCGACGAGTCGAGGCTCTTGTATATCAGGTAGGGGATGTTGCTGCCGCCCACGGGGTGGTAGGGCCCGGGGTGCACGCCGGGCAGGACGAGGCGCATGTCGGTCCTGTCGTCGCCGCTGCGCAGGCGGAGCTGCGTCGTCGAGACGTCAAGCGGGTGCGAGTGGCGCTCGAGGAGGGCCTCCATCTCGGAGTGGTCGCGGCGCAGCGACGTGAGGTAAGCCTGTATGACCTCGTGCGTGCTGCGCAGCGGGGGCCGGCCCGCCCTGTCGGTCATGGCAGACCACGCCGTGGCGATCGCGAGGAACGCCGCGCCGAACGCCAGCGAGACGGGGTCCGCGAGGGCGCCCCACATGGCGGGCGGGACGATCGCGAGGTAGAGCGCAAGCGGCTGCACGGCGCACACGGCCCACGCGCGGCGTATGCTGACGCCGAGGACCGACGTGAGCATCCCGATCCTAAAGGCCGCAAAGACCATCATCCCCACGGTGAGGTGCTGCATGGGGACGGCGTCCCTGCCGAGTACCGCCGCCGCGCCGACGCCGGCTGACGCCGTCATCAGCCACGCCGCGGTCCCGAACAGCGAGAGGTGTATGGCCTTTGAGTGCTCGCGGTTGCGTATGACGAGCATGTCGGCCAGCTGCGTGGCCGGCAGGACGGCCATGGCGGACAGGACGTGCGCGGCTGCCCACGGGCCGGGCTCGGCGTACGAAAAGTGGACCGCGAGGGCGAGCGTGGCCGTGACGGCAAGCGAGAAGACTAGCGAGTGCCTGTGCGACGACGGGTTTATGAGCGTGAGCGTGTGCCACCTGTGTATGCTGTGGACGTTGTCGGTCGGGGCGCTCATGGTCCCATCAGGGGGCAAGGAATATGTCGATCATCCACGACACGACGATTAGGCTCATTGGCATGGAGACCACTATCCTCGGGTCCACCTTGAAGCCCTTTGTCTCGTCCTCAAAGAAGCGCAGCAGGCCGGCGCTAGAGGCGGGCAGCGGCGCGCCCTTGCTCTTCTTGCTCACGCGGCGCGCGCGCGCGCCTTATCTTAAAAACCTATTGCGGCCCCGCCGCCCGCGCGCGCCCCGGGCGCGCAGCGTGATCAGACTTTTAAGTCAATGGGCTTGCGCGCCGTCGGCATGGCAGGCAAGAGGGCCGCAGGGGGGCGCAGCGCAGCGGCCACGGCGCCAGGCCGGGCCGGGGGGGCCGGCGCCGCGCGGGCCCGCCGCGCCTCGCGCAACTCCGCGAGCCGCGCGCTGGAGAGGAACTATGAGCAGGCCGAGATAGAGCTTGACGCCCTCCGCGACGCCCTCGGGGTGAGGGAGGAGGTCGTGACCAGGGCCCGCGAGATATACCGCCTCTCAATAGAGAAGAGCCTCGTGCGCGGACGCTCGATAGCGGCCCTGGCCGCGTCGTCGCTGTACGCCGCGGCCCGCGAGACGGGCACGTACATCACGCTAAAGGACATACAGCAGGCGTGCAACACGACAAGGAAGGACATATCGAGGTGCTACCGCCTCATGCTGCGCGAGCTTGACATGAGGATGCCCATAGTCGACGCGGCCGGGTGCGTGGCCCGCATAGCCGACAACGCCGGCCTCTCCGGGGACGTCCGCAAGGAGGCCAGGATGCTCCTCAGGCGCGTCTCGGCGGGGGGCATCGCGGCCGGCAAGGACCCGATGGGCCTTGCCGCCGCGGCGCTCTACCTCGCGTGCACGCGCCTGGACGAGCTGGAGACCCAAAAGAACATCGCGCATGCGGCGCACGTGACGGAGGTGACGATCCGCAACAGGTACAAGGGCCTGCGCGACGAGATCGAGCGGCTAGGCGTGCCGATGCCCAAGCGCAAGGGCCGCGGCGGCGACGGCGCCGGAGGCGACAAGGAGGGCCTCAAACGCCGCGCCGGCCGGGTGTGAGGAGACGCCGGCAAGCCCGACGCCGGCGGCGCCGGCGACAAAGTGGAGGAACGAGAGCACAAAGTAGTTTGTGGCCCAGTGGACGAGAACCGCGACTAGCAGCCCGTGGCGATAGTAGACCCAGCCGAGTATGGCGCCGGCCACGCCGGCCTGCGTCGCCTTGCCCGCGCTCCACGACCCGTCGCCGACTATGTGCAGCGCCCCAAACAGCGCGGCCGACGCCAGTATCAGCGCGGCCGCCGCGCGCCCCCCGCGGCCGTCCAGCCGCGCGTGCGGGTGGAGCAGGGCGCGCAGCGCGCGCGCGGGAGGCGCGTGCCTTGCGCAGAGCGCGGCAAGCGGGGCGCCCACGAGGAGCACGCGAAACGCGAGCTCCTCGACCAGGGGCGCGCGCGTCGCGTCGGCGAGCCTCTCGGCGTCGCTGCCGTACTCGGGGGGCACGATCTCTATGCCCTGGCTGGACTGGGCCGCCTCGATCGCCCAGGAGGCGGCGACGAGCACGGCAAACCAGCCCGCCGCAGTCGCCATGGGGTTGGCCCACGCCCACGCGCCGGCGCCGGCCCTGGGCCCGAGCAGCGCGACGCCGACCATGGCCGCGTACGACGCCCAGAGCGCGGCCATGCCCGCCCACTCCAGCGGGCCCTGCGGGCCCGGCCCGCCGCCGAGCAGGACGTGCGCGCCCATTGGCAGCGAGGCGAGCATGAGGGCGACGAGGGCCGCGGTCAGGGCGGCGTGGGCCGCGCCGGCGGCGCGCCGCGCCGCGCCGAGCATGCGGGGCACTAGTGGAGCTCTATGGCCGACTCGGCAAAGCCGAGGCCCACGAGCGCCTCCTTGATCGTGTCCCTGTGGTCGCCCTGGAGAAAGACATAGCCCTCCTTTGCGGTCCCGCCGCAGGCGTACCTCGCCTTTAGCTCGCGCGCGACGCCCTCGAGGTTGCCCATCTTTGGGTCCAGGCCCTCGATCATGGTGCCCTTTTTCTTAAAGCGCCTCGTCTCTAGCCTCACGATAATCTTGGCGCTGTCCTTGGCGAGCTCGCCGCACGCGCAGAGGTCCTCGGGCAGGCCACACGTGCTGCATATCACCGCCATGCGTTCGCGCGCGGCGGCGCGCGCGCGCACTATTAAGCCTTGCCGGGCCCGGCGGGCGCGGCGGGCCGCCGCGCTTTTATTCGGGATGCGCGGGCCGCCCGCCAGGATGGCCGAGGACGCCGTGAAAAGGGCAGCCGAGATGCTCCTCTCCGGGGCCAGGATGGTCCGCGAGCCGTGCCCGTACTGCGGCGGCGTGCGCGTGATGAGGGCCGGCCACGCCTTTTGCTCCTCGTGCGGGGCCGAGCCCGAGGCAGGCCGCGCCGCGCCGCCCGCGGATCCCGGCAGCCCGGAGGAGCGCCTCTCGGCCCTGGCCGCCAGGCTCGCCTCCGAGCGCGACGAGGGGGCCAGGAGGGCCATCCTCGCCGAGATATCGGCGATCACGGCGAGGATATCGGGCTCGTCTGGAAGCTAGGCCGCCGCGGCGGGTGCGCGGCCAGCTAGGGATCTTGTCAGCTAAAATTGTCAATAAAGCCATATTGGGCTGCCCGCCGCGCCGGCCCACGGCGTGGTTCACATAAAAAAGATCGACATATTTGGCTTCAAGTCCTTCGGGTTTAGGACCACGACAGTCGAGTTCCGGCCGGGCCTCGTCTCGATATCCGGCCCCAACGGAAGCGGCAAGAGCAACATACTTGACGCGATCATATTTGCCATGGGCGAGAACAAGCCGCGCATGATGCGCGTGGACAAGCTGCGGTCCCTCATACACGACATCGACGGCAAGCGGAGGGGGCCGAGGATCGCCAGGGCGAGCATACTCTTTGACAACACGGACCGCAAGATACCGCTGGGGTCCGACTCGGTCGAGATCACGCGCGAGATGGACGGGTCCGGCGACAACACGTACTATGTCAACAAGAAAAAGTCGCAGCGAAACCACGTCCTGGACCTCCTTGACGTCGCAAACGCCGGCCTCAACCAGCTCAACGCGCTCCAGCAGGGGACCGTGACGCGCATATCCGAGTTTACCCCCGAGGAGAAGCGCAAGGCCATAGAGGACCTCGTCGGCCTGTCGTACTTTGACGAGAAAAAGCAGGAGGCCCAAAAGCAGCTCGGCGACGCCGACCACCGCCTCGAGATCGCCCTCACAAAGATGGGCGAGGTCAAAAAGTACATCGACGACCTCGAGGCCGAGCGCAACGCGTTCCTGCGCCATGGCGCGCTGGAGGCCGAGATATCGCGCCTAAACGCCATAGACGCCGCCTCGCGCCTCAGGGGCGTCATGGCGGGCCTTGCCAAAAAGAGGGAGGAGGCCGCGCGCGTCGAGGGCCGCGCGGCGCAGAGGCGCGAGGAGGGCGAGGCCCTCGCCTCCGAGATGGCGGCCCTCGAGGCCGAAAAGGCCGAGTTTGCCGCGAGGGCCGACGCGCACAGCCGCGCTAGGGCCAAGGTCGACACGGACCTCGCCGCGGCGTACAGGGCCGTCGAGGAGTCAAAGGGCGCGCTCGCCGCCGCCGAGCGCCGCGCGGGCCAGGTCGGCAAGAGGCTGCCGGCCCTCTCCGAGGAGCTCGCCGCCGCCGAGCGCGCGCGCTCGGGGGCAGACGAGCGCGCCGGCGGCCTGCGCGAGTCGCTGCGCGCCGCCGCCGAGCGCCGCGCGGCGACTGGCGCGAGGATTGAGGAGAACGGGGAGCGGCTCGCCGAGGCCCTCGCGCGCCACTCCGGCGCCGCCGGGCGCGCAGCCGAGGACGAGCGGCGCGCAAGGGAGGCGACCGAGGAGCGCGACGCCGCGGCCCTCTCGGCGTCCAACCTCGAGCGCGAGGTCGGCGAGATCGACGCGAGGGCCGGCGCGAACGCGTCGAGGCGCGCGGCGATCGCCGCCGACATCGCAAAGCTAGAGTCGATCGACGCGCGCCTGCGCAGGGTGATCGCGCACCACTCCAGGTCGCATGCGGACATGCGCGAGAGGATCGACTCGCTGGGCTCGAGGATGGGGCAGGCCTCGCGCGACATTGACGAGCTTGGGGCGATCGTCGCGCGGTCCGAGAGGGCCGCCACGCGCTACCGCGCAAA
The DNA here is from genome assembly GCA_007570915.1 of Cenarchaeum sp. Classification (GTDB taxonomy): domain Archaea; phylum Thermoproteota; class Nitrososphaeria; order Nitrososphaerales; family Nitrosopumilaceae; genus JAHRAL01. The sequence goes on along the minus strand of RKSK01000152.1, from coordinate 7,261 downwards.
GATGAAGGTCATCAAGGGGATCATGCACGAGGACTATTCGGTGTCGCGCCTCCGCGCCAACGCGCGCGAGATCGGCATAGAGGGCGTCGCGTACGAGCTCGTCTCCTGGGACGGGGCGCACGAGCGCGCGGCCCTTGCGGCCGGCTCGGAGTGGCTAAAGGCCATAGTGACCAGGGACATCGACACGATGGTGGGGATCGCCGAGTATGCGCGGTCCAGGGGGATGCCGCGCCTCAAGGTCATCGCGCTGGGCGGCATTGCGCGCGCCGCGCGCGCCGCGCCGGAGGGGGCCGACGGCATGCTCGCCGACCACGTGAGGGCAGACGCGCGCCACGCCGGGATCGTGGACTTTCTCTTTGGGGGCGTGGCCCTGGCGCGCACGCCCGCGAGGGCCAGGGAGCTCGCCGCCGCCGGCCACAGGGCAGTCACGCTGGACGGCGAGCTCTTTGAGCCGGGGGCCGCGGCGTCCATCATGGACGCGGGATCCAGGATCACGGACCTCACGAGGCGCATCGCCATGGGGGCCACCGTCGACGGCCTCCTCCAGTCGATAGCCATGCTAAAGCAGTACGCCGAGAGGAAGGCGGCCTCGCGCGAGCGCATGGCCGCCGCGCAGGCGCGCGCGCGCGCAAGGCTGCTCACGCACGAGTCGGGCGGCCCTGGCCGCCGCCGAGGCCGACGCCGAGCGCGCCGGCGGGACGTCCTCGCGCCTCGAGGCCGAGCGACTCGAGCTCGAGGCCGAGCGCGCCGAGCTCGCCGAGCGCGCCGGGGGCCTGCGCGAGCGGGCCGCCAGGAGCGAGGCCGAGGTCACTGCGATGCGCGAGCGCGAGCAGGAGCTCATATCGGACTCGGGCGAGTCCGTCTCGCGCCTCTCCGAGTACGACGCGCGCCTGGACGAGATGCGCGAGCGCGAGCGCTCGATCAGCAGGGACATCGCGTCGGCGCAGCGGCAGGGCGACGCGCTGGGCCGCGACATCGGGGACCTCGCCGCCAGCGAGGCGTCGCTCCGCAAGGTCTGCGCCGCGCACAACGTGGGCGAGGACGCCGCCGGAATCGACGTCGCGCCGCTGCTGCGCGCGCTGCGCGCCGAGCTCGAGTCGATGACTACGCTCAACGCCGGCGCGCCGGCAAAGTACGCCGAGGTGTCAGGCGGCTACCGCGAGACGTCGGCCAAAAAGAACTCGCTGGAGGCCGAGCGAAACGGGATTGTCTCGCCATAGTCTTTGTCCTCGCGCTGCAAAGGCTCAAGCCGTCGCCGTTCTACCTGTTTGACGAGGTTGACGCGCACCTTGACACGCCAAACTCCGAGAGGCTCTCAAAGATACTCTCCGAGCGCGCCGGCGAGAGCCAGTTTATCGTGGTGTCCCTCAAGGACTCTGTCGTGAAAAAGGCGGCCCTCATATACGGCGTCTACCCGAGGGGCGGCGTCTCGCATGTCGTCACCTACAAGGACCGCCGCGTGCCGCAGGTGGCGGCCTAGCCCCCAAGCGGCGCAAAGCACGCGACGTCCCAGTCCCCGCCGCGCCGCGCAAGGCCCGGCACGCGAGCGCACTCTGGCGTGGCGTGCGCGCACAACGGCCTAAACGCGCACCCGCCCCCCGGCCCTGGCGCGCCGGCGGAAGGCGGCGCGGCGCGCGGCCGCCACGCCGGCGACGGCAGCGCGCCAAGGAGCATGCGCGTGTAGGGGTGGCGCGGGGAGGCCAGGACGCGCGCGACCGGCCCGCGCTCGACGACCCTGCCGCGGTACATGAGCGCAAGCGTGTCGCCAAAGTGGCGCGCCGTCGCCAGGTCGTGCGTGATGTAGAGGATCGCCACGCCGCGCTCGGAGCGCAGGCGCGCCATGACGGCCAGGACGCCGGCCCGCACGGAGACGTCGAGCATGGAGACTGGCTCGTCGGCGACTATCATGTCCGGCCCAGTCGAGAGGGCCCGCGCGATCGCCACGCGCTGGCGCTGCCCGCCGGAGAGCTCGTGCGGCAGGCGCGCGGCGATATCGCCGGCCGGCTCGAGGCCGACTGCGGCGATGCACTCGAGGGCCCGCCGGCGCCTCGCGGCCCGGCCGCCGACCCCGTGGGCCTCCAGCGGCTCGGCGACTGACTCGCCCACGGCCATCCGCGGGTTTAGCGAGTCGTAGGGGTCCTGCTGGACCATCGAGCAGCGCCGCCTCACGCCGGCGACGCCGCCCCCGCCGCGCGCGACGGCGCGCCCGCCAAACTCTATCGTGCCCGAGTCGGGCTCCTCGGCGCCGAGCACGAGGCGCGCAAGCGTCGACTTGCCCGAGCCGGACTCGCCGGCGAGCACGAGTATCTCGCCGCGGCCGACCTCGAGGGAGGCGTCGAGCACGGCGTCCACGCGGCCCCCGCGCGCGCCGCGAAAGGACTTTGAGACGCCGCGGACGCGCAGCAGGGGCTCGGGGGCCATCGGCCCGGCGGGAGGGCAATAGGCATTTATGTAAACCTCCGGGCGCGCGCGCGCACGAGCGCGACGACGCCGCACGGCCAGGGCTACGAGGTGCGCAGGCCGGCGCCAAGGCTAGAGTACTATGTCCCGCAGAACGGCGGGTCCGTGGCGGACTTTGGCGAGTGCGCGAGGAGGGGCCTGCGCGGCCCAAAAAAGAGCCTTGACCCGCGGTTTCTCTATGACGAGCGCGGCTCGGAGATATTTGAGAGGATATGCTCGCTGCCAGAGTACTACCTGACGCGGGCCGAGACGGAGATACTCGAGCGCGCCGGCGCCGAGCTCGCCTCGATGCTCCCCCCGCGATGCCGCCTCATCGAGCTCGGGAGCGGCTCGTCGACAAAGACGAGGATAATACTCGAGCGCATGAACGAGTCGCAGGGCGCAGTCACCTACTCGCCCATAGACGTCTCGCGCGCCCTGGAGGGGGCCTCGCGAGAGCTCCTAGAGTCGTACGAGTGGCTGAGCATAGTCGGCGTCGAGGACACGTACGAGAGCGGGCTGCGCCTGGCGCACTCGGCCTGCGGCGGGCCGGCACTCATCGCGTTCCTGGGATCGAGCATCGGAAACCTCACGGGCAGCGCGGCGCGCTCGTTCCTGTCCACGGTGGCCTCGGTGATGGGCCCGGGCGACCTCCTCCTCGTGGGCGTCGACCTTGACAAGCCCGAGTCTGCCCTCGTGCCCGCGTACGACGACGCCGCCGGCGTGACGGCCGAGTTTAACCTAAACCTCCTCCACCGCATAAACTCGGAGCTCGGGTCCAGCATAGACGTCTCAAAGTTTGCGCACCATGTCGTCTACAACGCCGGCGAGCGCCGCATAGAGATGTACCTGCGCTCGCTCGAGGGCCAGGAGATCGAGGTCTGCGGCAGCCGCATCGGCCTGCGCCGCGGCGAGCTCGTGCTCACCGAGTACTCGCACAAGTACACGCGCGAGGGCATAGAGTCCATGGTCTCCTCCGCGGGCCTGCGCGTGGCCCGCACGTGGCACGACTCGGCGCGGCGCTACGCGCTGGTCCTCTGCTCGGGGGCCTAGCGCGCGCAGCGAAAGCCGGCGAACATCCAGCGCTCGTGCGGGCGGAAAAAGTTGCGGTACGTCGGCCGTATCGACGCCGACGGCGTCGCCGACGAGCCGCCGCGCAGGACCTTTTGCCCGCCAAACCACTTGTCATTGTACTCGTCAAAGCCCGACTCGAACCCCGGATACGGCGCAAACTCGGAGCTCGTCCACTCCCAGACGTCGCCTATCATCTGCTCGCACCCGCACGCGCTCGCGCCGGCCGGGTACGACCCCACGCGGGCCGGCGCCCAGAGGCGCGACTCTAGGAGGTTTGCGCGCGAGGCGTCAGGCGGCCCGTCGCCCCACGGGAACGCCGCCGCGCGCCCCGCGGCGTCCTGGCACGCGGCGACCTCCCACTCAAACTCCGTCGGGAGGCGCCTTCCGGCCCACCTGCAGTAGGCGTCGGCCTCGTAATAGCTCACGCAGCGGACCGGCTCGTCGTCCACGACGGCCCGCCTGCCGGCCATGTCGTGGACCGCCCACGAGGGGCCGTCGCGCTCCCAGTACATGGGCGCCTCCCAGCCGCCCTCCTGCGCGGCGTCCCACCCGTCGGAGAGCCAGTGGCGATAGTCCGAGTAGCCGCCGTCGCCGACAAACTCGGCGTACTGGCCGCACGTCACCGGAAACACGTCGATCTCATAGTCGGCGAGGCGGACCTCGTGCGCGGGCATCTCGATGTCGTACGCGTACCCCCCGCCGGCGTGGCCCACGGTGCGCGTCCCGCCGCGGACCCGGGCGCTGCGAGCGCGCTCGCGCGGGGACGGCGCAGGCGGCGCGGCGCGCGAGGGCGGCTCGTAGCGCGAGGCGAGCATGTGCTGCAGGTCGTAGACCATGAGCTCCTGGTGCTGGAACTCGTGGTGCATGGCCATCTCGAGGAGGCGGCGGGCCTCGCCGCCGGCCGGCGCGGAGCGCAGGGCCCGCCCCAGGCGGCCCGTCACCTCGCCGTGGTACCCGACGAGCTCGGCGGCAGTGGGCCTCGAGACTGCCCCGCGCTCGCCCTTTGGGTGCGGGCTGCCGGCCTTGCGGTAGTACGAGTTGAGGTACGGCGAGCCGGCCATGGGCGTGGCGGCGTACGACGCGTCGGCCCTGCGCATGACCATCTCAAAGACCCAGCTCACGTGCCCGACGTGCCACTTTGGGGGGCTCGTGTAGGGCGCCGTCTGGACCACCATGTCGTCGGGCTCTAGCGTCGAGACCAGGGCCATCGTCTCGGCCCGCGCGCGCGCGACGGCCTCGGCGAGCGGCGCGCGCGGCTCGGTGACGGTGGCCAACGCCGCCGCGCCGCCGGGGCGCGTTATTATGTGTAGGCGCCCCCCGCGCCCGCCCCCGGGGGCCGCGCACGCTTAAAAGGCGCTCCCGCGCCGGCGCCCCCCATGGGCACGGAGCCGCTGGCGATCGGCAGCGACGAGTCGCGCAGGGACGCCGCGAGGCGCGGCGGCGCGGCGGCCATGGCCAGGTCGGCCGTGGGGCGGCGCCTCGCGCCGCACGCGCGCGCGTACGGCCTCGCGCGCGCCCTCCACGTGGCGTGCTGCCGCGCCGTCGGCCCGCTGCACGAGCTGCCAAACCTGTACATTATAGGCTTTCCAAAGTGCGGCACGACGTCGCTCCACGCGTACCTTGCGCAGCACCCCGACGTGCACGCCGGCTCGCAAAAGGAGATCAGGTACTTTTCCCACGAGGAGAGGCGCGCGCGGGGCATAAACTGGTACAGGTCAAACTTTCCGCTCTCGGCGCAGAGGGCGCTCCACGAGCGCAGGCGCGGGGCCGACGGCAGGAGGCGCCGGCTCGCCATAGTCGACGCGTCGGTCCGCTATGTCAACCACCCGCACGCGATGCGCCGGATCGCGGCCGTGACGCCGGGCGCGCGGTTTATAGCGATGGTCCGCGACCCAATAGAGCGCGCATACTCGCACTACCGCGCCAACCGCCTGGTCGCCCCCGAGGTCCCCGAGGACCTCACGTTCGCCGGGGCCATCGAGGCCGAGGGGGGGCGCATCGCCGGCGAGTACGAGAGGATGGAGCGCGACGGGGGGTACTACAGCCGCAGGTACTTTGGGTACGGCTATGCGGCAAACGGGAGGTACGCAAGGTGGCTCGGGCCCTGGCTCGAGAGGTTTCCGGGCCGCGTCATGGTCATCGAGAGCGGCGAGCTCAGGGCCGACGCGCAGGGGACCATGGACCGCGTGGCCGGGTTTGCGGGCCTTGCGCGCTGCGCGCTGCGCGACACGAGGGAGCGCAACGTCGGCGGCGGGGGCGGGGAGGGCATCGACGGGGCCACGCGCGCGCGCCTCTCTGCGTACTACCGCCGGCCCAACGCCGAGCTCTACGCGCTGCTGGGGCGGGACCTTGGGTGGGGCTAGCGCGCGCGCCGGCGGGCGCGCGACCCATATATGCCGCCCCGGCGGGGCGCTGCCCGCATGAGGGCCGGCGTGTACGGGCAGGGGGGGCGGACCACGCCGAGGTCCATAGTCGCGGACCTGGAGTGGGCCGGCATTGACGCCTTTGCGGCCGGCGCGAGGCGCGGCGCGCGCGGCGGGGCCGACATCGCCGTGGTCCTCGGCGGCGACAGGGGCGTGCGCGCGTACTTTCACGGGCGGCCGGACTCCGAGGTTCCCGTCCTGGGCCTCTCCGAGGGCGAGTCCGGCGGCCTCCTCGCGGGCCTCGACGTCAGGAGCCTGCGCTCGCACGCCGGCAGGCTTGCCGCCGGCAAGTACACCGTTGACGCAATGCCGCGCATCGGCGTGAGCATTGACGGGCGGCGAGCGCACCCCGCGCTCAACGACGTTGCCGTGTTTGCCTCAAGGAGCGCCATGCTCATGGAGCACGAGCTCCGCGTCGACGGCGAGGCCGTCTGGCACGACAACGGCGACGGCGTCATCGTCGCCACGCCGATGGGCTCGTCCGCCTACTCGATGTCTGCCGGCGGGCCGGCCATATTCCCCGGCGCGCGGGCCTTTGGCATAGTCTCGGTCAACTCGCTTGACGTCACGCGCAGGCCGCTCATCGTGCCGGACACGAGCGAGATCAGCGTCTCGGGGATATCCTCGAGGGCCCACTGCGAGGCCGTCCTCGACGGCCTTGAGCGCCTCGCCGTGAGGGACAGCGTGGTGTGCACGAGGACGCCGCACGCGGCAAACGTCGTGCGCCTCGGCCCGCGCGCGCCGGCGATGCGCGGGCTGGCAAAAAAGGTCGACCTCGCCGGCGACCTCCTCAAGATGTCGCCGAGCTCAAAGCTCATCCTGACTGCCCTCGAGTACGGCGGCAAGCCGATGTCGCTGCGCGAGATATCGGCCAGGACGCTCCTGCCGCCGCGGACCATGCGCTTTGCGCTGCGCCACCTGACCGACAACGGCCACGTCAAGAGGCGCGTCTCGGGGCGCGACTCGAGGCAGGCCATATACGAGCTCGCGCAGCGCGCCTAGGCGCCGGCGGCCGCCGAGACGAACGCGCCAAACGCGCCCTCCGGCGAGCCGGGCCTGCTGCTGAACTCGGGGTGGAACTGCACTCCCACAAAGAACCTCAGCGACGGTATCTCCAGGACCTCCATGCGCCTGCCCGAGTCGCTCTGGCCGCTAAAGACCATGCCCTCGCGCGCAAAGCGGCCGCGGTAGGAGGGGTTGAACTCGTAGCGGTGCCTGTGGCGCCTCGTTATGGTCCGCGCGCCATAGATCGCCTCGGCCCTCGAGCCGCCCGCGAGCTCTATCTCGTGCGCCCCGAGGCGCAGCGAGCCGCCCATGCCCGCCCC
>RKSK01000157.1 GCA_007570915.1 Cenarchaeum sp. | reverse complement strand
TCTGACGGCGTGTTGGTCTCTTTTGGCAACGCCCGCCCTCATACCATGCCGCCTTTTAAGGGCTACGGGCAACATCACGCCTGAGCGGCACGCTGCGGCCCCCGGGGCACGCTCGCCCGTCACCTGCCTTTGTGCCCTGCGGGGTCCTGTCAGCCGACGCGTCGGGGGGCGATTTTGGACGCTCCACGGAGCCGCGCGACGCCGCGCCGCCTGCCAGCCCGTCCGGATGTGGGGCGTACGCAAAGCCGCCGGGACCCGTAAACGCCCCGCCCTTCTCACCCGGCCCCCAAGCCCACCGGCTTTGGCGCCCCCGGCCCGCGGCCAGGGCCTGCTACCTGTGCCACCGCCACTTGGGGGCCGTGCGGCGGCCATGCGGCGCCATTAAGTTATAAAATGCCAAAGGCGGCCGCGCCGCCGATGCTAAAGGTCGTCGCCGACTCGGGCGCCATGGCAAGCGGCGAGGTCGGGCGCCTCCTAGAGTCCGGCGAGCTGCGCGGCTCGGGCCTAATCCTGCCGGCGGCCGTCATCGACGAGCTCCACGCCATGGCCGCCTCCGGCGACTCGCGGGCCGAGCGCGGCCTCGCCGAGATCGCCTCCATACAGCGCGGGGCCGCCGAGGCCGGCGCGTCGATCAGGGTCGTCGGCGAGGGCGCGCCGCGCGGCGAGGGCGGGGCGCCCGACGCGGCCGCAGTCGCGGCGATCGTGCGCAGGATTGCCCTCGAGTCCGGCGCGACGCTGTGCACGGCGAGCCGCGCGCACGAGCTCGCCGCCGAGGCCGCCGGCGTCCCCGTGCGGAGGTGCCGGCCTCGCGAGCGGGGCGCCGAGCCGTGGTTTTTGCGCTACTTTGACGGGACGACGATGAGCGTCCACCTCAAGGAGGGCCTGCCGCCGAGGGCAAAGAGGGGCAGGCCAGGCGAGGTCTCCCTAGTCGACGTCGCCGACGGGCCGCTCTCGCGAGACGACATGAGGCGCGCGCTCTCGGACGTCGAGGGCCTCGCCGCGTCGTCGAGCCCGGACATCTCGCTGCCCGGCGCGCTCGTCGTCCAGCACGGCTCGTACAGGATTGCGGCGACGTTCAGGCCGTTCTCGGAGGCCTCGGAGATAACCATAGTACACCCGACCGTCGCGCTCTCGCTGGAAGACTATGACATGCCCGACGCGCTGCGCGAGCGCCTCGCAGGCGGCGCCGAGGGCATACTCGTCGCCGGCGCGCCCGGCTCGGGCAAGTCGACGCTCGCCTCGGCGCTGGCAAACCACTACCACGCCGCCGGCAAGACGGTCAAGACCTTCGAGTCCCCGCGCGACCTCCAGGTCGACGGGGGCATCACGCAGTACTCGCGGCTCGACGGCGACTTTGCAAACTCGGCGGACGTGCTGCTGCTGGTGAGGCCGGACTATACGATATTCGACGAGGTGAGGCGGCGCGAGGACTTTGAGGTGTTTGCAGACCTGCGCCTGGCTGGCGTCGGCATGCTCGGGGTCGTCCACGCGAGCTCGCCGATCGACGCGATCCAGAGGTTCATCGGCAAGGTCGAGCTCGGGATCATACCGCACGTGCTAGACACCGTGGCGTTCGTCGAGGGGGGCCGCGTGGGAACCGTCTACACGCTGGCCCTGCGCGTCAAGGTGCCCTCGGGCATGACCGAGCAGGACCTCGCGCGGCCAGTGATAGAGGTCCACGACCTGTCCACCGGCGAGCTCTCGCACGAGATATACGCGTTTGGCGAGGAGAACATGATAGTCCCCGTCGAGGGCGGCTCCGAGCCCACCGGCGTGGACCACCTCGCGTGCGAGCGCGTGCGCGAGGTCATGCGCAGGTTTGACCACGACCCCCAAGTCGAGGTCGTCTCGCCGGGCAGCGTGCGAGTAGCCGTCTCAAAGGGCAACATTGCGCCGATCATAGGGCGCGGCGGCTCGAACATCTCTGCCCTAGAGCGCGAGCTGCGCGTCCACATTGACGTCGTCGAGGCCGCCGGCGCGCGGGGCGGCGGCGGGGGCGCCGCGCGCGGGGGGCAGGCCGCCGAGGGCGTCTCGTTCGAGGTCCGCGAGTCGCGCGCGTTCCTGCTCCTGGAGGTCGCGCGCGGCCACGCCGGCGACCACGCCGAGATCTACGTCGGCGGCGAGCAGGCCGCGCGCTCGCGCGTGGACCACAAGGGCCGCATCCGCATACCGCGCCACTCCGGCGGCGGCCGCGAGGTGGCGCGCGGCCTCGCCGAGGGAAGCGTGCGCGTCGACATCAGGAGCGCCTAAAGTCCCTGACGACCCTGGGGTTGGCGCGCAGGTAGGTCACGAACTTGCGCAGGCGCCGCGCCGTCTTTGGGTTGAGGTGGTGCTCGGCGCCCTCGGCGTCGGCGTTTGCGGTCCGGGCGTCGATGCCGAGCATGCCGAAAAACTCTACGAGCGTGCCGTGCTTTTGGCGTATGCCCTCGGCGAGCCTGCGGCCCCGCGGCGTGAGGTCGATGCCGCGGTACTTTTCGTGGCGGAGCAGGCCCATGGCGTCGAGGCGGCGTATCATGCCCGTCGCGCTCGGCGCGCTCACGCTCATGTACCGCGAGACGTCGATCGTCGTGGCGTACCCCTTGAACTCGACGAGCTCGAGTATGACCTCGAGGCAGTCCTCCATGCGCTCGGTTATGCGGGGCTTTTGGCCCCTGTTCACGGTCCGGATCGACTCTAGCCTCTTGCTGCGCCCCCTGGCCACGCGCGCCGCGCCTGCCGCCCCGCAATTTAGCGCTTTTGGGCGGCGCGCCGGCCCTTGTCACCAAATCTTGACCCGCGGGTAGAGCGGGGCGATCACCCAGCCTTAACTATGTGGCCCGCGACCCCCGCGCGGCATGGACGACCCGCTCAAGGCCCGCCTCGAGAGGCTGCGCTCCTCGGCCTCCTCGGCGCGCCGGCGCGCGGGCCTCTACTCGGAGATCGCGCGCATGGGCGACGGGGGCACGTCGCGCTCGCTCGGGGCCCTCCAGAGGGCGCCGGCGCCGGGCAAAAAGCTCCAAAAGGCCGGCTTTATCATGCTCTGGATACCCGAGCCCACCGGCGTGACGGTCGCCGTGGGCGCGCCCATGATACTCGCGGGCCGCTACCTTGACACAAAGTACAACGGCGCGACGATAGGCGACGTCGGCAGGGGCGTCAGGGAGGTCTCTGACACGCTGGGCTCGGTGGGGCGCCTCTAGGCGGCCCGCCGCTATAGGGTTTAAAGCAGGCGGTCCCGCGCGCGCGGCCCGCATGGCAAGCCGATCGCAGGTTCTCGTGCCAGTGACCGCCGCCGCCGTCATCATAGGCGTGGCCGGCATCATCAGCATACCCGCCGACCACAAGGTCGACATCGCCGAGTTTCCGCGCGGGACGGTGCGCCTCGACGGGGAGCTCTTTGGGGTCCAGGTCGCCGACACGCCGCCGCTGCGGACGCGCGGGCTGATGTTCCAGGACCCCCTGCCCCTTGACGAGGGGATGCTCTTTGTCTTTGACACGCCGGCGCGCCACTCGCTGTGGATGATGAACATGCAGTTTGCCCTCGACATGATGTGGTTTGACGCCGACGGCCTCCTCGTCCACGCCGAGCTCGGCGTCGCCCCCTGCCAGAGCGCGCTGGAGGCGGCCACGTGCGTCTCGATCGCCCCGCCGGTCGAGGCCGTGTACGTCCTCGAGGCGACGGCCGGCTTTGCCGAGGCGCACGGCGTGGGCCCCGGTTCCCTCCTCGAGGTCGTCTCCGTCTAGGCGCGCCCAGGAGCGCATGAAATTATCGCAGGTTGTGGGCCACTTTTGTGCAATATTTGCGGCAATGCGGCCAAAATGTTGGGTCCGTGGGCGCCACGGCGCGCGATCCTTGCAAGATCCTAGCCGTGGGCCGCCGCCGGGGGCGGGGCAGCCCGATCTATCCTTATATACTTTCGACCCCCCAATCCAAGCAGATGACGTGCAAGGGAATCTGCATAAGGTACAAGGCGCAAAAGCCCGTCGGGAGCGGACGCTACGCGACGGGGCAGCGCAGGTGCCAGATATGCGAGATATTCATAAAGTGGGACGGCCTCTGGTGCCCCTGCTGCGGCTACCGCCTGCGCACAAAGCCCAGGAACCTCAAGTACAAGGCAAAGCTGCGCGCGCGCGTCAAGGCCGGCGCCGAGGCGCCCGAGATAAAGGCATAGGCGCCTTGGGCGCGCCGGGCCACTCAGAGTCCGCGGTCGAGGCCGCCGGGCGCAGGTTTCTCGTGCGCGTGACGGCCTTTGAGAATGGCGCGTTCGTCTCGGTCCACGAGGGGGACGCCGCGAGGATTGGCCCGATGACCGTGTCCATGCACTCCGCGCAGGCGCCGGTGACGACGCCGGTGATACCGGCCAGGGAGGGCTCGCTCTTTTTGAGGCTCGTCGCCGAGACGGTGGCCAGCCGCACGCGCGGGATCGCCGCCGTCACGTCCTCGGCCGGCGAGGTGCCGCCCGAGGCCTCGCGCGCGATCATGGGGCGCGTCATGGAGATGGTATAGTGCAGGACCTGCGGTCGTACCTCTCGCAGCTGCGCGCGGCGCGCGAGCTGCGGCGGTTTGCGGGGCCGGTCTCGGCCAGGCACGAGGCCGCCGCCGAGACGGCCCGCCTCGAGGGCTCGGAGGCGGCGCTCTTTGAGAGGGTCAGGGGGAGCCGCCTGCGCCTGGTCTCAAACCTCGTCGGGACGCGCGCGCGCTTTGCGCTGGCCATCGGCTCAGGCGGGGGCTCGATACACAGGAGGGTATTTGCCGCCTCGCGCGCGGCCCGCGCCCCTCGCGCCTCGGCCCGCGCGCCGCCCTTTGCGAAAAACTCTGCGCGCTCCCTCTCGGCCCTGCCCGTCGTAAGGCACTTTGCCAAGGAGCCGGGGCCGTTCATCACCGCCTCGACGGTCCACGCGAAAAACCCGGAGACCGGAGAGCAGAACATGTCGTTTCACAGGATAATGCCCTTCTCGGCGCGGCGCGCGTCGATCCGCATGGTCGAGGGCCGCCACCTCGACAGGTGCTTTGCCGACGCGCGCGGCCACGGCGAGGACCTGCGCGTGGCAGTCACCGTCGGCGTCCACCCAGCGGTCCTCATAGCCGGCGCCTACCAGGCCGAGTGGGGCGTCGCGGAGCTCAAGATGGCCAACGCGCTGATGCGCGGAGGCCTCGAGCTGTCGCGCCTGGAAGGGTCCGGCCTGGAGGTGCCGTCGCACGCCGAGGTTGTCATAGAGGGCCGCATACTGCAGGACGTCACGCGCGAGGAGTGGATGGTCGAGATGCTGCGCACGTACGACCACAAGAGGAGGCAGCCGGTCCTCGAGGTCGACCGCATATGGCACCGCGACTCGGCGATATTCCACGACATACTCTCGGGGTACGGCGAGCACCGCCTGCTCATGGGAATGCCCGCCGAGTCAAAGGTCGACGGGCGCCTTCGCGCGGCGTTCCCGTCCGCGGTGCGCGCCGTCTCGCTCACGGGCGGGGGGTGCAACTGGCTGCATGCGGCAGTCGCGATCAGGAGGTCTCGCTCTACCAGCGTGAAGAGGGTGATCGACGAGGCGTTCGCCGCGCACCGCTCGCTCAAGCAGGTGACAGTCGTCGACGACGACATTGACGTGAACTCGGCCGAGTCCGTCGAGTACGCCATGGCCACGCGCTTCCAGGCGGACCGCGACCTGCGCGTGGTACGGAACGTGCGCGGCTCGAGCCTGGACCCGTCAAGCGACCAGGCCAGGCTGCGGACCGCAAAGCTCGGCATCGACGCGACGCGCCCGCCCTCAAAGAGGCCGGAGGGGTTTGAGATCGCAAAAATCCCGGGCCTCGGCTAGGCCTTGCGGGGCCTCTCATAGCACGCGACGCAGAGGCGGCCAGCGCAGATGACCTGCCCCGAGGAGAGGTCCGCGCCGCACGAGGCGCACTCGATCCTCATTCCATCTCGGGGAGCATGCCGAGGTGGTCATACTCTACCCTGTTCTCGTCGGTCCGTATGGCGTTGCCCGAGCCGACCCTGTGGAACCTTATCCTCTCGCCGAGCCTCCATTTCGAGCTCGCGTCAAAGACCGTGGCGTACCGCACGCC
>RKSK01000108.1 GCA_007570915.1 Cenarchaeum sp. | reverse complement strand
GCCCCGCCCCGAGGCCGCGAAGTTCGGCCCGCCGGACTCCAGGCAGGCCCGGGCCCGCCCTGCGGCAGGCGCCATCCCCGCGACCGCCGCGCCGGGGCAAGTCGCCGAGCAGGGCCTTGACGTGGACATCACGGTCACGGCCTTTCAGCGGGACCATGGCGCAGAGGGCGTGTGGGTCACCGTGGGCCGGCGCCGCCTGCTGGCGGTGCTGCGCGCGGGCGCGGGGCCGACCCACGTGCTCCTCGACACGCCGCTGGGGGCGCGGCTAGAGACGTATAGCGTGCCGGAGGCGCGCCCTGGGGAGGGGTCGGCCGGGAGGCGCCTGGGAACCCTTGCGGGGTTTGTTGCCCACCTGGCCGACAACGGGATACTGCGCAAGAACTTCAGCCCCACTGCCCCGGCCGACAAGCGCGTGATCCAAAAGTGCGCGCACATTGCGCAGAGCCTTGGGATCCCGCTCGGGTACGAGTTCGCGCTTTTGGAGAACGGCGCGTTCTCGGCGGGGCTTGACGCGGACATGTGCAGGCTCGAGGGGGGCAGCGGCCGAGCAGACCCGTTTGCCGGTGGCGGCAGGGCGGCCGCGGCGTTCCTCGGGCTTGTCAGGGGCAGGGAGACAAAGTGGCTGGAGGTGGCCACGTTTGCCCTGCACCCAAAGAGCAGGTGGCGCACGGCGGCCGAGTTTGCCGAGAGGCGCAGCATCATAGTGTACGACAGGCAGACCGTGGATGGCGCCTTTGGCGGCGTCGGCAGGTGCCTTGCGGAGCTGGGCGTGCGGGCATGAGGCACCCGGGGCCGGAGCGGAGGGCGCGGCCAGGCTCGTCGGAGGCCATCGAGTGGGCAGTCTACCTTGGCATGGCGTCGGCGGCCCTGTGGCTCACCAACGTGCTGGACCTCCCCGAGATACTGATCGGCCTGCCCCCGCTCTTTTTCATAGCATACGTGATACGCAAGTCGCACAGGGCAAGAAGGGCAAAAAAGGCCGAAGAGGTCGGCGAGATATCCGGCGCCATGCACTGGGCCGACATGTGCGACGCCGCGCTGGACCTGCTGGAGGGGATAGCGGGGCGCCCCGGCGACACGCGCGGGAGCCTTGCGCTGGACCGCCTCGCCGGCGGGGTCGGCATGCTCGTTTCCAGGTACTGGAGGTACCTTGACGACGGGGCCATCCGGTCCGCCCTGGAGGCCGAGGGGGCGATCCTGTGCGCAGAGCTGGGCGTGGAGAACGGCGGCAGGCCGCAGATCGACTCGGCGTGGATCAAGTCGATGCGGGCGCACATAGCGGAAATCCGGAACGGCGTGCTTGACGTCGACCACCCGCGCCTTCGGGACATGCGGGACAGGGTGTAGGCGCCCCCGCCGCCCTAGGCGACGGGCTCCACGGCGCAGTCCAGCTCTGTCGCCCTGGCCAGCGCGCCCCTTGCCTCCTCGTGGCGGCCCAGGTTGAGGAGGGCCGTGCCGCGCCCCACGTGCGGCGACGGGCTTCCCGGGTCCAGCGCGATGGCGCGCTCAAAGACCGGCAGGGCCTCCTCGTGGCGCCCGAGCTTTAGCAGGGCGTTGCCAAGGCTCGCGTGGGCCCCCACCCTGTAGGGGTCGAGCCTGACGGCGCGACCTAGCGACGCGGCGGCCTCGTCATGGCGGCCAAGGTTGAGCAGGGCCGTGCCCCGGGCCAGGTGGATCCCCGCGTTGCCGGGCTCTAGCTCGGCGGCCCTGTCAAGCGACTTTAGGGCCTCGTCGCCGCGCCCAAGCCCCAGCAGGGCGTGCCCATAGCCAAAGTGGGCGTAAGGGTCGCCCGGATCAAGGTCCAGCGCGCGCGCAAAGGCCTCCTTGGCGCCATGGCTGCGGCCCATGCTCAATAGCGCGGTTCCGCAGCTGGCGTGCGCCTCGGGGCAGTCCGGCTCGATCTCGCCGGCGCGCTCGAACGCCCCCAGTGCCTCCTCATGGAGGCCCAGGTTAAGCAGCGCGGTTCCGCGCCCATGGTGCGCAGAGTAATAGTCAGGGCTTAGCGACGCGGCGTGGTCAAAGGAGCGCAGGGCCTCGGCGTGGCGGCCCAGGGCAAGCAGCGCATTGCCGCCGCTGACGTGAAAATACGCGTTTTGGGGGTCGATTTGCCTGGAGCGCTCAAACGCCGCGGCGGCCTCGTCATTGCGGCCCAGCGCCCTGAGCGCGTTGCCGACGTTGGCGTGCGCCCCCGCGTCGCGCGGATCGCATTTTGCGGCGCGCTCGAACGCCGCCAGCGCCTCCTCGTGGCGGCCGAGGCTGCCCAGCGCGTGCCCGACGTTGCTGTGCGCCGTGGCGCTGCCCTTCTCAATTTCGGCGGCGCGCTCAAACGCCCCCAGCGCCTCCTCGTGGCGGCCAAGGGCGCGCAGCGCATACCCGCGGTGTCGGTGCGCGTCGGCGTTGCCCCCCTCTAGCCGCGTGGCCTCCTCAAACGCCCCCAGCGCCTCCTCGTACCTCTCTAGCGTGTACAGGAGGCGCCCGCGGCTGTTGTGCACCGCCGCGTCCCCCGGCCGGATGCCGGCGGCCTCCTCAAACGCCCCCAGCGCCTCCTCGTGGCGGCCCAGGGCGCGCAGCGCGTGGCCGCGGCAGCTGTGCGTGCCGGCCCTGCCGGGCTCTATGGCAATGGCCCTGTCAAACGCCTCTAGCGCCTCTGCGTGGCGCCCTAGCCTGTACATTGACAGGCCCTGCCTGTGGTGGGTCTCGGCCTTGCCGTGGCTGGCGGCGGCGGCCAGTACCAGCCCCGCCATGACCCCGCCAAGGACAAGGGCGCCGACGCTCACGCGGCGCGCATGCGCAACATGTGATTTAAAGGTTGGCGGCGCCCGAGCCTGGTGAATAAATCCCTCAAATCGTGCCTAAATAGCGAAATTTGAGCAAAAGATCCGCATTTTTTAGCCGAAACGCGTAAAGATCGCGCCTCCG
>RKSK01000110.1 GCA_007570915.1 Cenarchaeum sp. | reverse complement strand
CTGGAACGCGCTCTTGCGACTGCCGCGCGAAAGGCTGGCAAAGCGCGTCTTTGTCATATCGTCGGACACGCTTGTAGAGTCACCAAAGATTGTGGAGACGGTGACCGGCACGCTCGAGCAGATGGAGGCCGCCGGCAAAGAGGCAGGCCTGCCCATATCGACAAACCTCGTCAGGCCCGTGCTCGGGGAGACGTTCTGGGTCTGCCTGCTCGGCAAGGGGTACCCCGCGCCGTCCACCACTTTCCGGTGGTGCACGGACCGCCTCAAGATCAGCAGCGCAAACCGATTCATCGAGGAAAAGGTCTCCGAGCACGGCGAGGTCGTCATGGTCCTGGGCTCTCGCAGCGACGAGAGCAGCACGAGGGCGCAGGTCCTCAGCCTGCACAGGATCGGCGAGACGCCGCTCTCGAAGCACGACTCGCTGACGGGCGCCTACATCTATCCCCCCCTGCGCGACTTTACGACGCAGGACGTCTGGAACTATCTCCTGCAAAACTCGCAAAACCCGTGGGGCGGCAACAACCGCGACCTGCTCGCGCTGTACAAGGACGCCAACGCCGCCGAGTGCCCGCTCGTCGTCGACACGAGCACGCAGTCCTGCGGCAACAGCCGCTTTGGGTGCTGGACGTGCACCGTCGTCGAGCGCGACAGGTCGATGGAGGGCATGATCGACTCTGGCGAGACGTGGATGGAGCCGCTGCTAGAGCTGCGCGAGGAGCTAAAGCGGACGCAGGACCCCGAGGTGAAAAAGGAGGTGCGCGAGCTGCGCCACCGCAACGGCAGCATCATCTTTTGGAAGGGGAGGGTGGCCAGGGGCAACTACCGGCTGGACTATTGCCGGGGGTTCCTGCGCAGGCTGCTGGAGGCCGAGGCCAGGGTCCGCAGGGACGGGCCGGACCCGTCAATGGAGCTCATCGGGCGCGACGAGATACGCGAGATACAGAGGGTATGGCGCATGGAGCGCGGCGACTGGAAAAACTCGGCGTACGCGATACTCGAGGAGGTGACCGGCGAGAGGCTAGAGGCCGGCCTTGATGACGCCGGCGCGCTCGGCGCGTCCGAGCAGGAGGAGCTCGAGGCCGCGTGCCGCGGGAGGCCGACGCCGCCGGTGATGATGGCGAGGCTCATCAACGCCGAGTTTGAGGCGCGCGGCGCGGGGGGGCGGCAGAGGCTCCACTCGCAGATTGAAAAGATACTGCGCGAGGAGTGGCGCGAGGACGACGAGGAGGTGCTAGGCGACGCGCGCAAAAAGATGGCAATGATGGAGGAGGCGAGATGATACTCACGAGGCTCGTCCTGGAGAACTATGGCGCCTACAAGGGGCGCAACGTGTTCGAGCTGGAGACGACGCCCGAGCGGCCCATAGTCCTCATCGGCGGCGTCAACGGCGCGGGCAAGACGACGGTACTCGACTCTATACTGCTGGGCCTCTACGGGCGGTCGATCTTTGGAAGCGGGATGTCGGCCCGCAAGTACCGCGACCACCTGTCGAGGCTGGTCCACCGCAAGAGCCGCCACAGGGCCAGGTTCGCGGCCGTAGAGATAGAGTTTAGGCTGCACCACGCGGGGGCCGAGGACGCGTACCGCGTGAGGCGCGAGTGGGAGTCAGTGGGCGACGAGCTTGACTCCCTGAGCGTGGCGAGGAACGGCGAGGAGCTCGACGAGCCTGGGCGCGAGTCGTGGCAGCAGTTCATGGACTCGCTGGTGCCCCCGGGAATCGCGCGCATATTCTTCTTTGACGGCGAAAAGATAGCGAGGATCGCCGAGGACGTCAGCAGGGGCGCCGGGGGCGGCGAGAGGGGCACGTTTAGGGCCGCAATGGACACGATGCTGGGGATCGACCTGGTCCGCCAGCTGCGAGCTGACCTGAGGCTGTACATAATACGAAACGGCGGCAAGGCCGGCAGCGCGACGATGGCCGACTATGAGCGCGCGCTCGAGGAAAAGCGCGACCACGAGGGCGCAATCGGCAGGGTTCGCGCCGAGATCGAGTCAAAGGGCGCCGCCCTCGAGTCGTCGGCCAAGAGGTGCGCGGCCCTCGAGTCGCGCATACGCGGCCTCGGCGGCGAGTACGCAAGGAGGCGCGTCGAGCTGATCACGCAGAGGGCAGAGGGCGCCGAGGCTGCCCGCGCGCTAGAGGCGAGGCTCCGCGAGGCGCTCTCCGGGCCCATGGTCCTCGGCGTGGCCGGCGAGAGGCTCGCGCGCGTCGCCGCGCAGGTGAGGGCCGACTCCGAGTCCGTGCGGGGCCACGGCGAGGCGATCAGGCAGAGGGCGCGCGAGGTCGGCGAGGCGATGTCCGGCGAGGAGTTTTGGCGCGGGGCAGGCGTCGGCGCGGAGGCCAGGGAGGGGCTCGCCGCCAGGGTGCTCGCGCTGCTCACCGAGGGCGCCGACGCCGAGCCGGCCTTTGACATGAGCCAGGCCGACGCGGCGCGCATAGTGGAGCTCGCCGACGGGGTTGCCGCCGGGGCCGGCCCCGTGGCCTCCGACGCCGCAAGGTACGTCGCCGCCACGAGGAGCCTCGCGGAGGCCGAGTCGCGCATCAGCATGATCCCGCGCGACGACGAGATCGGGCCGCTCGTGACCGAGCTCAACGCGATGCACAAGGAGGCGGGCATCACGGAGGCCGAGGTCCGCCACCTCGAGGGGCGCCTCGCCTCGCACGACATCGGCCTGCGGGCCGCCAAAAAGCGCCTGGGCGCGATCGTCGACGGGATAAAGAGGGCCGACAGGGGAGCCATGGGCGTGAGGCTCGCGACCGACGCGATAGAGACCCTGGAGGACTATGAGTCGAGGGTAAAGTCAAAAAAGATGGCCGGCATGGAGCAGTGCATACTGGAGTCCATACGCCACCTCATGCACAAGGAGGACTTTGTGACCGGCGTCAGCGTGGACGCGGCCGACTATGGGGTTGGCCTCTACGGC
>RKSK01000099.1 GCA_007570915.1 Cenarchaeum sp. | reverse complement strand
CGCTCGAGGTCCGCCGTAAAGTGGGCCCCGTCCAGGTCGCGCGCGTCAGTCACCGTTATCCTCGCCGTCGCCGTGTGCTCTGGCGTGCCCCTGATGGCCTTTCTGTGGTACGTCCCCACAAAGTCGTACTCGGTGTCGGACTTTATCGTCCCGTCCGCCGTGGACGTCTCCCTCACGGTCCCCAGGACCGTCTCGACCGTCCCGCGCATGTACATGGCCGTGACTTCGTACTCGCCCGGCTCAAACACGCCGCGCTCTATCGCGTTTGCCGCGTAATAGTTGCCCGCCGCGTCAGGCGACGCCGAGAGGATCAGGCCGTCGGCCGGGCTTGCGCCGTCGCGCAGGAGCCTGATTATGACGATCGCCGTCTGGTAGAGCGGGTCAAGCTCGCCCAGGGCGCCGGAGACGACGATCCTAGAGCCGACGCCGTACGAGTCAGAGTCCGTCCTCACCGTAAACGCCCCCTCCGGGACGGAGGAGGGGTCCTCGGCCACGCGGAACGACGTCGACGCCGAGAGCGACCCCTCGGACACCATGACGGTGTAGCGCCCGACCCTCAGGGGGTCGTTTGGTATGGAGAACTCGTGGGCAAAGCGCCCGTCAGTCGAGGGCCGCAGCGCGGCCTTGACGGAGAACGACGTGATGCCGCCGGCCCCGCCGCGCGCCGGCGCCGTCGAGTTTTGCGCCTGGCCCTCGCCGGCGGGATCCGGCCCCGCCGCGCCGCCGGCGTCGGGGAGCATGGCGGCGGTGTTTTGTATCTGCGTGACCTCCAGCGTGACCGTCTCCAGCCACACCTTGTTGACCCTGCCGGATATCCTCACCGTGTCGCCGGGGCCATAGACCTCCATGTCCGGCGAGAGCGATATGTCCGTGTCCTCCCTGACGTCCTCCTCGAGGGCAAAGGCCGTCGACGCCGAGAGCGGGCCATAGTTGCCGACGATCGAGTACGAGCCGTATATGGGCCGGACCGTGCTCATGTAGACAGTCCCGGAGAACTCTGCGCCGGCGGCCTCCTCGCCAAACCCCTCAAGGGCGGGCTCGGAGGCCGAGCGCGGAAAGAGCACGCCGGTCTCGAGCACGCTGCCCCTCGGGTCTATGACGTCAAACTCGAGCCCCTCGAGCGCAAAGGCCAGGCTCGATGCGGCAAGTATCCTGACGTTCGAGCCGGGCAGGTACGACGCCTCGTCGGTCTTTAGCGCCAGGCCGTCTAGCGGGAGCGCGGGGGCCTCCGGCTCTGGCTCCTCGCCGGCCACCGTGAACGACGTTGCCGCCGTGCTGCCCACGTACGTGGCGACGACGTCATACTCGCCGAGGCCCGTCCCGAGGGCCTCGCGCAGCTTTATGGTCGTCTCGTACCCAAGGTCGGGCCCTGGCGTAAGCGACGTCACGCTGGAGTAGTCGGTCCCGTTGACCGTGATCTTTACGTGCGCCGGGATGTAGAACGTGGTCGACGCGGGCCTTACGCCCCCGACCGTGCCGCTTATCGTGACCGTCTCCCCCGGCATGTACGCCTCCTTGTCCGTCGTGACATGTATGGATATTGTCTCCTGCGCGTCCCCTATGTCCGGCTTGCCGTTGGAGAACCCGCGCGAGTATATGGCAAAGTGCCAGTCGTCCCGCGAGTCCGTGTCCAGCGCGTCGTGCTTGCGCTGCCACGTGTGCAAGTTGTCCTCCACGTCTATGAACGACGGCGTCCGGTCAACCACCTCCCCCTGCACGTTGCGCAACACCGCCGACTCGGCGACGTTCGCAAACCACTCGCCTGTGCGCGTAAACGTGAAAAACTGCTCCGGGCGAAGCACCACCCCCGAGGGGACCGCGGTGGTAGTCTGCGTGACGTCGGCCGTGACGGTCCACCCGCCAATGTCCACAGCAGACGGCGAGGGGTTGTAGAGCTCGATCCACTCAAACGTGTTAAACCCGTCCTCGCCGAACGGGTTGATCTCGATCTCGTTGATCACGACTCCGCGCGCGCCCTCGTCGCCCCCAGGCGCGCCCTCCCCGGCGGCCGGCCCGGCCGGCTCTGTGCCCGCATCTCCCTCGCCGCGCGCGCGCGGCTCGCCGCCGTCCGTGGCCGCGGGCCCTCCGGCCTCGTGCTCGTGGCCTTCGGCGGCGCCCTCGTGCGTGTGGGGCTCCCCGCCCCCGTGAGCGTGGGGCTCGGAGGCGCCGTCCATGGCCGCGGGCTCGCCGGCCTCATGCGTATGGCCCGCGTCCCCGTCGCCGTGCGTGTGGGCCTCGCCGTCGCCGTGCGTGTGGGCCTCGGCTCCCGGGGAGCCCGGAATCTCGGCGAGCTGCGCCGTGGGCTCTGCCCCCTCCTGCGCCAGCGCCGCCGTGGCGGCCACCGCTAGGGCGAGGACGGCCGCCGCGGCCAGCGCTGTGGGCGTCATGCGCGCCGCAGTCACGGATCAAGTATATAACCATTAGACGCGGCCCGCGCGCGTGGCGCGGCCGGCAACAGTAATAGCGAGTCGGCGGGGCGGGGCCCGCATGGGCGGGCGCGGCTCGGCGGCGGCGTGCAGGCGCGCCGGGGGCGCGCCCTAGGTTGGCCAAGTTCATCTTTGTGACCGGGGGCGTCATGTCTGGCCTGGGCAAGGGCGTCGTCTCCTCGTCGATCGCAAAGCTGCTGCAGCTCTCCGACCAGCGCGTCTCGTGCGTAAAGATCGACCCCTACCTCAACTATGACGCCGGCACGATGAACCCCGTCGCGCACGGCGAGGTCTTTGTGACCGAGGACGGCGGCGAGTGCGACATGGACATCGGCAACTATGAGCGGTTCCTGGACCAAAACATGCCAAAGTCGCACAACATCACAACGTCGCAGGTCTACTCGACGGTCATAGAGAAGGAGAGGCGCGGGGACTACCTTGGCGCGTGCGTGCAGATAATACCGCATGTCACCGACGAGATAAAGTCGCGCATACGCA
>RKSK01000021.1 GCA_007570915.1 Cenarchaeum sp. | reverse complement strand
TGTGGTCATGGCGTGCGGCGCCTCCCTCCCGCGCCCGCCGGGGATGCGCATCGGGAGCACGCGCGCCGCCTTTCCCGCGGCAAACTTGCGCAGCGCCGCCGCGACGCGGGGCGAGTTTGGGCACGGCACGGGCCAGCGCACCCCGTGCTGCCCGAGGCGCCCCGGCACGCCCGTGGTGAAGAACTCGCGGTCCACGGGCAGCACCGGCCCCGCGCCGGCCCGCTTGCACACGGCCCGAACGCGCCTGCACACGGTGGAAAACGCGGCCCCGATGCTGTCGCCGGGCACGGCGCGCACGGCGCCAGGCGCGGCCCACATCCTGTTGGTCACGCACTGCGCCGTCATTACTTTTCCCTGCGCGACGTGCCGCCCTCGCGCCTCCCGCGCACAAGCCACCCCAGGGCCGTGCGCCCGTACCGTGGTATGCCGTGCATGCCAAGCGCGACGACGATCTCTGCCGGGATCTCGTCGCGGCGCCGAAGCGTCCGCAGCTGCCGCGCTGTCGACGAGCGCAGCGCGCGCAGCGCCACGCCAGCGTCGCACGTGCGCATCGCCACGCGCGCCCACTCGGCGGTGGGCAACCTGCCGGCGGCCGCGGCGATCCCGCGGAGCTCGAGGCACCCGCCGGTCGTGGCGCCGCTCCCGGCGGCCAGCGCGACCAGGGCGAAGAACGTGGCCTCCTCGAACAGCCTGTTGTGGCGCGTGGCGAACCTTCGGCCGCGCGTGGCCGGCTCAATCGCCCTTTTCACCGACCTTAGCGCGCCCCTGTCCTCGGCCATCTGCGTCGTCTCCGCTTTTGCTTTCGCCCGCGCCATCGGCGTCCCCCCTAGGGCGCCCTAATCGGCCTGTTTGGGTCCGGCGCGGGCGCCGGGGCCCACTTTTGGGAAGTGTGGGCCTGGCCACCACAGGCACCCTGGGGCTTGCGGGCCTGCCTGGCGGCGGGGAGGCCGTGGCCCCCTGGGGCACGGCCGTCCCCGCCAAAAGGGGCGGCGCGCAAAATGCCCGGCACGGCGCCGCGCCGATCCCCCGTGGGGCCTTTCCGGGCTCGCCCCCCGGCACGGTTTAATAGAGCCGGCCGGCGCGCCGCGCGCGCCGGAGCAGCTGTAGTATAGTTTGGTCATTATGCGAGCTTGCCAAGTTCGTGACCCGGGTTCAAATCCCGGCAGCTGCACCCCCCGCGCCTGCGTGGTGGTGGGCCCACGGGGACTTGAACCCCGGATCCCCGCCGTGTAAGGGCGGTGTCATGACCGGCCTAGACCATGGGCCCGGCGAGCCGCGCGCGCCAAAATCCATTTAAACGTAGGGCGGCCCGCCGCGCGCGCGATGGGGCGCCTCACGGTGGCAAAGTTCGGCAACAGCGTCATCGGCCCGGACGCCTCGGCCCTGCGCGAGGTCGCCGCGCGCATCGCCGGCCTCGCGCGCGGCTCGCGCGTCGTCGCGGTCCTCTCGGCGCCGCCGACGCCGGCCGGCGGGCGGACGCGCTCGCTGACCGACGTCGCGACGTCGTGCGGCGAGGCCGCCGCGGCCGGCTCGGGGCCGGACCCCTCGCCGGTCCGGCGCGCGTGGGCCGCGGCCGTGGGCCGGCTCGGGCCGGCCGCGCGCGCCTCCTGCGAGGGGGCCGTCGCCGCGCACATGGCCGAGTTTGACGCGGCACTCGCGGACGCCGCGCGCGCCGGCGCGTTCGCCGACGCTGTCCGCGCGCGCGCGCTTGCGCACTCGGGCGAGCTGCCGATGTCGGCCGTCGCCGCCGCCGCGGTCCGCGAGGAGGGCCTGCGCGCGGCGGCCGTCGGCTATGGGTCGTGGCCCATAATAACGGACGACAACTACGAGTCGGCAAACTTTGTGCGCGAGGCCTCGATGGCCGCGCGCGGCCCGATGGCCGCGCTCGTGCGCGAGAACGACGTCGTCGCGATCGGCGGCTTTGTGGGGAGGTCGCCCTCCGGCGCGCCGACGACGTACGAGCGCGGCGGCTCGGACAGGACGGCCGTCGACATTGGCATACTCTTTGGCGGCGACTATGACGTGACCGTCGACCTCGAGAAGGACGGGCCCGTCGCGTCGGCGGACCCGAGGGTGGCCGACTCGACCGAGGAGGTCGCCGAGCTCTCGCACAACGAGGCGCGCCTGGCGGGCATGTTTGGCATGAAGATACTCGACCCGATCGCGATAAAGGAGATGCACGAGTGCGGGGCACAGTTCCCCGTGACGATCACGTGCATGCGCGACCCCTCGCGGGCCACGCGCATATCGCGCGACGCGCCGGCGCGCCCCGGCAACCCGCTAAAGATAGTCACGGGCAGGGGCGACTGCGCGATCGTCGGCCTCGAGTCCGGCGCGGCCGCCGAGCTCGCCGCGTCGCTGCGCGATGAGCGGCGCTACGGCGAGTACGTCACGCTGTCCCCGTACACGAGGGCCGGCATATCCTACTCGAGGCTGCTCTTCCTCGACGGCGGGTACGTTCGGCGCAACCTGCGCTACCTGCGCAGGTTTGACCCGCTCTGCTCGGTGACGCACGGGCGCGGCGTGGTCACGCTCATAGGCGACGGGATGCACCGCGCGCAGCACGTCGTAGCGCGGACCGGCGCCTGCATCGGCGAGGCTGGCCTCAACATACTCAACATGGACGCGCAGGAGGAGACCTCGAGGATCATCGTCATAGTCGAGGACGCCGGCGGGGCCGTCGAGCGCGCGGTCCGCGCGATACACGCGCGCCGCGGCGAGATGGCCTAGAGCCTCTCGGCGGCGGCCCAGAGCGCGACGCCGGCGCCGATGATAACGTACCACTTGATGTTGCGCCTGTCCGCGAAGGCGCCCGGCCCCTCCCCGCCGGCGGCGCCCATGCGGCGCATCTCAAAGCCCTGCCCGACGAGGCCGGCGACGAGCATGGCGATCGCCGCGGCGCCGAGCGTCCAGTCCATGGCGCGCGCGGGGGCCGGCGGGGGCGT
>RKSK01000188.1 GCA_007570915.1 Cenarchaeum sp. | reverse complement strand
GCAAAGACGGTCACCCTCCCGTCCATCTCCGCATCCTTGACATAGCCGCAGCGGTAGAGGCGAAGGTCGGAGCTGAGCGAGTCGTACGAGTTGAACGACCCGATGTCTATCCTTTGCGCAAGGTCCGCAGTCGAGACGACGTTGACTATGCGGATCTCGCCGTTCCCGCCCCCGCGCATTTCGCGCGGCGCGCCGTGCGCTCGCAATAACAACCTTGCGCTCACTCGCGGCGCGCCGCAAGCCAGTCGATGATCGCGCCGGTGTCCGGGGAGGCTATCCTCAGCGTTATCGGGCCCAGGGGCGACTCGTCGGCCTCGGCGCACAGCGCGATCGAGCCGGCCGCGGCGGCCTGCTTGTTCAGGTAGACCCACGTCGAGCGCCCGTCGTCGTTGAGGCGCAGCCTCCTTCGCCACGCCGCGCCGCTCCCCCTTGACCTGACCGTCTCGCGCAGTCGCGCAAGCGACGCCGGCGAGGAGGACGTCGACTCGGCGCGCGACTCGCCGACCTCGACGTCGCCGCCGTCAAGGACCGCGTCGAGCGCGCCGCGCACCGCGCCGGCGTCCTCGGAGGCAAAGACCTCGCATGACGCGCTGATCGAGCATGCCGCTGCCGGGAGAGTCATTCGGCCATCCAGCGCGATATTGCGGCGTGGGCCGACCCCACGAGCTCGTCGACGCCAATGTCGTTGTTTGATATCGTCTCGTCGGCCAGCGCTATCGAGTCGCTCATGCCGACGCCCATCTCGCGGCCGTCGCGCTCGTCGAGGCCGGCGCGGTCGTCCGGGTCGTCCGAGCGGGCCCGCGCGCGCAGCAGGCCGAGGCGGCGCGGCGCGGCCGCGTGCACCGCGAGTATCCTCACCCTGCCGTGCGCCCGGAGGCAGTCTATCTCGGCGTTGGACCGTATTCCGTCGACGATGACGGCGCCGGGCGGCGCGCGGTCAATCTCCCCCTCGACGAGGGCCGCGACGGCGGCCGGCCCGCCGGCGCGGCGCAGCTCGAGCATGAGGCCGCCGAGGCTGGCCGCCGTGGGCTCGATCCCGCGCCGCGCCGCCTCTGCCCTGACGGCGTCGCCCATCGAGACTGTCGCAAACCCGCGCCCCGCCAGGGCCCGGGCTATCGTGGACTTGCCGGCGCCGGGCATTCCCGTGAGGCAGACGATCAGGCGCTCCAACGGGGCCGCCGCCAGCGCCCGGTATATTGAAGCTTGCCGGCGGCGGCCCGGCCGGGGCGGGGAACGCGGCCTCTCCGGGCGGCTTTTTGCAGGCTTTGGCGCGCCCCCGTCCCCCGCCATGCCCCTGGCTGCCTGTGCCGCTGTCGCCCGCGCCGCCGGTGGCCCGCCGTGAACTCCCCAAACAGCCTGCTGGCGCCGCACGCAGGAGCAGGGCATGCTTTTGGAATGTGCGGTGGACTGCCGCCCCGGCGGCGCGCGCCCTAGCCGCACAGGGTTTGTAGGTCGGGCCGGTAGTCGCAAAATGTCGGGTCAAGATCCGACACTTGCACGAAGTATACCAAGGGAAACCAGGACGCCTCCAAATCGGCGTACTTGTTTGGCGCCGGGACATTGACGCGCCCTGCGAAGTACACAGAGTACTCCTCTGGCACGTCCAGCGAGATGGCGTCCTGGATCGCGCTTGGGAGGCGCGAGCGCACCTCGTCGCTCTCCTGCGCAACGCCGTACAGGTAGGCCAGGCGCGACCCGGCCTCGCGCGCCTCTCGCGCCCCCGGCGTCTCCGCCCAGTCCCCGAGGGGGTCCGTCGTGTCGTACTCGGGCGGCACGGCGTATGGGTGCTCCGCTATGCGGGAATGCTCAAAGGTATACTGGTTCACCCGCCACTTGATCTCCGAGTCGTCCTCGAGGCACACCCGCGCAAAGGTGGCGAATTGCCGCTCCGTCGAGGCGGGGCTGCCGTCAGGGTGGAGGTGTGGGTGCCACTCAAAAGCAAACGGCGGATCCACACCCTTAAGCCCGCCGTGGCGGCGAAACTCCCCGCCTGCCACGACAAACCACCCCTCGAGGACCTTCATCTCGCACTCGCGGCTGATCCCCTCGACTAGCGGGGCAAAATCGCGGTCCACGAGGTTCGAGTGGAACTGGGAGCACCCGGCCAGGTAGATTTGCCAGTACGCGCCGTCCCTTAGCCATCCCACCCTGGAGACAAGGTCATAGTACGCCCTGGCGCAGATCGCACCGGTGTCCTCCCCGATCGAGCGCAGGTACGCCTCGTGATCCCAAAACCCGACGTAGACCTGCCGGATGTCCCGCACGCAGCCCCACCAGCAGTAGTACGTGTGCTCGTACATAAACGGCCTCTTTCCCATCTGCATCTGCAGCCTGTCGGGCAGGTGCGAGCGCATCTCGTCGTCTTCGAGTGCCATGGCGTAAAGGCGCGCCATCTCGGCTGCGGCGGACTCGGCGGCGGCGGGATCCAGCTGGGCCGCCGCGTCATGCGCGATGCCCGCCAGGGCCACGGCGGCCAGCAGGGCGGCCGCACCGCGCAAGACCGTCATCACTGCTCCGGTATCCCGAGATCCCTCTGGACGTTCTCCCATGTCGAAAACACCCCAAACTGGCCGCGCTCTGTCGGCGCTGCAGGCTTGCCCTGCGGGATGACTGCCCCGCTCGACTCTATGGTGAACCACTTCACGGATCCGACGTGGATTCCGAGGAGCGCCGTCTTGCCGGCGCCGTCTGTGTGCATGACCGGGGCTCCGCTGTCTCCGCCTGTGGACCAGTACTTTGCTATGGCGTGGCCGGTGTATACGCTGCTAATGCCCTCTTCTGTGATGCGCGCGGTCGCGTCCGCGTGGACGAGGGCGCCCTTGCTGTTGGTCAGGCCCCCCACAATCTCGACGGTTTTGGGATCCGCGCTTGGCGAGCCCGCCAGGCCCGCCACGCCGCCAAACGAGGAGACCGTGATCACGCCGTCGTTCCCCCATATCTGGCGTGTGGACGGGCTGACGTTGGAGCCGGTAACGTGTACAAGCGCCGCGTCGGAGGAGACGACACTGTTGGCCACGATGTCAGTGGTGGCAAGGACCGTGGATCCGACATGGTCGCTTTCCGAGAATGTCCGTGAGAGGGTCAGCTTGGCCGTCCCCTTGTTGGCAGGCGCAATGACGTCTGTGGTGTGCGACGAGACGACCACGGCTGGCCTGCTGCTTGTGTGCGTGACTACCACGCCCGCTGTCCCGAGATGGGGCGTTCCTCCGGACGCGGGGGTCTCGTGCCAGTACACGGGCATTCCGCCGCGCAGGGCGAGCGTGCCCGGCGTAGCCTGTGTTGTTGTCTGCTTTACGGTCACTGTGATGGACTTTTCGTCGGAGCGTCCTGCCTTGTCCGTGGCCGTGCACGTGACCGTCGTAGTGCCGACGGAAAAGGGGCCGCTGGTGTGTGGCGTGCACTGCGGATTCACCACCCCGTCCACCGCGTCGCGGGCAGTCACGGTGAACTTTCGCTGGCTGCTCGGCGTGGTGTCGTGCCAGGTGATCGATTTCGGCGCCAGGATCACCGGCGCCTCCGTGTCCGCCGGCGGCGTGGCGGTGCCCCGGAGCGCGACGCTGTCCACTGCCACCTCCTTGTCTGCCCCGTCCACGAGGGCCGCAAAGCGCAGGCTGACCCCGTTGTGGAGGTGGTCTGCGAGGCTGATTGACTCCTTGCGCCACGACCCCAGTGTGTCGGCCCCGTCGGTCCAGTCGTACAGCGGCACCCACGAGCCGCGATCCAAGCGCGCCTGGACCTGCAGGTACTCCCCGGCGTCTATGGAGGCGTCGACGTACCTCCAGAACTCGAGCGTCGCCGCGGCGTAGCCTGACAGGTCTAGCGTGCCAAGCGTGATGGTACACTCTGTGTCACAGTCGTCGGCCTCGGCCACCTTGTTCAGCTGCGCGCTGCCCGGCGGGTGGCCGCTGGCGGGCGACGGCGACGTCCGGCCGCCCCCCACCGCGGCCCAGCCGTCTTTTGACTTCCAGTCCCCCAGGCCGGAGTCAAACCCCGTCTCCAGGTTGACTACGACCTTGAGCGTGGCGCTGCCCGTGTTGCCGGCCCTGTCCGTGGCCGTGCATGTCACCTCCGTCACGCCTACGCTAAACGCGCTGCCGCTGGCCGGCGCGCATGTTGGGGTCAGGGTGCCGTCGGCGTCGTCGGCGGCCGTGGCGGTGTACGCTACGGCCTTGCCCGCCATGGACGAGGCGGTGGAGGGGGCCACGGGCGATATGGTCACCTCGGGCCCTGTGGTGTCCACGAACGGCAGGACGGTGACCGTGAACGCCGCCTCGGCACTGTTGCCCGAGCTGTCTGCCGCCGTGCACCTGACGGTCGTCGTCCCCACGGCGAACGTGCTCCCGCTGGGTGGGGCGCACGAGGGCGTGACGCTCGCGTCAGCGTTGTCGGTGGCCGTCGCGTCATAGGCGACCGCCGCGCCTGCAGGAGATGTCGCGCTGTGCGTCATGGACACGGGGACGCTTATCACGGGACTTGTGGTGTCAAGCTCCCTAACGGTCACCGTGAACGTGGCCCTCCCCGTGTTGCCGGCGTTGTCAGTCGCCTCGCACGTGACGGTCGTGGATCCCACGGCGAACGTGCTCCCGCTGGCGGGCGTGCAGACCGGGGCGATCGCCCCGTCGACTGCGTCGCGGGCAGACGCCATGTACGTGACGGCGACGCCGGACGCGGTCGGGGCGGTGCGCACCATGTCGGCGGGCACGGTGACCGTGGGCCGGACCGTGTCAGCGCGGGCCGTCCCCCCCGTCGCCCTGACCTCCACGTTGTCCACGGCGGCCTCCTCGCCGGACGAGCTCATCTTGGCGACAAACCTGACCTTGAAGTCACGAACCAGGTACGACGAGAGGCTGTACGACTCGTGGTGCCACATGTCGTCGTCGCCGGAGCCCTGCGTCCACGAGTATATCGTGGACCACGACCCGCCCTTGTGCGCCTGGACCCTTAGGTACTCGCCGGAGTCGATCGAGCGGTCCACGAACCTCGAGAACGTTAGCGTAGCGCCCGTGCGGCCCGAGAGGTCCAGGGCCCTGGCGAGCGTGAGCGTGCAGCCCGCGTCGCAGTCGTCGGCCGTGGCGACCATGTTGGCCGTGGTCCCCGTGCGCGTGCCGTCCGGGTTGTAGTACTCCTCGTGCGTGCCGGTCCGCCAGTCCGGCTCGCCGGACTCGACCCAGCGCGAGAGGCCGCCCTCAAAGCCCTCCGAGAGGACGGCCGTCCCCGGCGCGGGCGCGGGCACGAACGGCGTGACGGTGACCGTGAACGACGCCCTTGCCTGGTTGCGGGCCGAGTCCCACGCCCTGCAGGTGACGCTGGTCTCGCCTACAAAGAACCTGTCCCCGCTCCGCGGCCAGCACGACACCGCGACGCTCCCGTCGACGGCGTCGCGTGCCGTGGCCGTGTAGGTGACGCTGGCGCCGGCTCCCGACGTGGCCGCGACGGTCATGTCCGTGGGCAGCGCGATCACCGGCGGGGCCGTGTCGGTAGTCCGGACGGTCACCCTGAACGTCGCGCTGCCCGTGTTGCGCGCCGCGTCAGTCGCCGTGCAGCGCACCGTCGTCGTCCCCACGCCGAAGGTGCTCCCGCTCGCCGGCGTGCACGTAGGTGTCAGCGCCCCGTCCACGCCGTCGCGCGCCGTGGCAGTGTAGGCCACGGCCACGCCGGCGGCGGACGGAGCCGAGCGCGTGATGTCGGCGGGCACCGTCACGACGGGCGGCGTCGTGTCCGAGGAGGCCGGGCGCACCCCCCTGATGGTGACGTCGTCTATGGCCACCTCCTCGCCGGACGAGCTCATCTTCGCCACAAACCTCACCTTGAAGTCGTCGGCCAGGTGCGAGTTGAGGCTGTACGACTCCTTGTGCCAGGCGTCGTCGTCCCCTATCCCGCCCCCCCACGAGTACGCCGTCGTCCACCTGCCATCGCTGTGAACCTGGACCCTGAGGTACTCACCGGCGTCAATCGAGGCGTCGACGTACCTCCAGAACTCGACGGTCGCACTCGTGTAGCCTGACAGGTTTAGGAAGCTCCTCATGGTCAGCACGCAGCCGAGGTCGCAGTCGTCGGCCTCGGCCACCCTGTTGGAGGACGGGTGCGAGGGCGGATCCTCCAGTTCATCAAACCTGTCGGCGCGCCAGTCAAACTCGCCGGTCTCGATCCACTTGGCGGTGAGGTCGGACTCAAAGTCGTCGCTGAAGACGACTGCCCCGGATACCGGGAC
>RKSK01000071.1 GCA_007570915.1 Cenarchaeum sp. | reverse complement strand
CCCACGCGTGGGCGCCCGCGGCGGGGCCCGGGCCGGCGCGCCGCGGCGCCACGGTATATAGGGGGCCTTTTGCGCCCCCGCCCGCGTAATGGGCGGGGCAAAGAAAAAGTCGCCGGCGCAGCAGGAGAAGGCCCAGACGGGCGACTCGGCCAGGGTCTCGGGCAAAAAGTCCAAGAAGGGCAAGGAGAAGGAGGGCGGCCCCTCGCGCGCCGAGATATCGGTCATACTCCCCCCCGAGCAGGCCGGGAGGATCGTCCGCGGCGCCAGGGCGATAACCGCCCTCGAGCTCGCCAGGCAGGCCGGCGTAAAGGCGTCTGCGGCAAACGCCTACCTCGCGGCGGAGGCCAGGGAGGGCAGGCTCCGCATAGCCGGCGGGCGCAGCGGCCACAGGGTCTACGCGGCGGCCAGCGCGAGCACGTCGCCTGCGCCCACAGAGTCGAGCTCGCCGGCATAGCGGTCCATCCCCCCTATGAGGTCCATCGCGTGGGCCGTCTCCGTGTCCGCTAGCGCAAAGCAGACGCAGCCGCCCTGCGGCCAAAAGGCCACGTCGCCGCGCCTGAACGAGGTCCGGCGCCTCTGCAGGCCGGAGGCCAGGCCGGTCCGGATGTAGACCATGCCCCCCAGGCGGTGCGCCCTGCCCGAGATGGGCAGCGAGCGCGCTATCAGGCCCACGGTCGCAGGCGAGAGGTGCCTCTTTAGCGTGCAGGCGACGGCCGCCCCCGAGGGCGCCGTGAGGGCCAGGCGCAGGGCCGAGGGCGCGGCGCTCATGCGGAGCCTCCGCTGGGGGCCATCCTGGGCGCCCCCGATAGAAGGGGATATATAACAGTTTTTTGGGCCGCGCGCGCGGTTGTCGGGTCAGACCGAGCAGGAGCTTGAGGCTAGCGTGCCCCCCGAGGGCGAGCTGGAGCGCGTCGAGGACGCGGGCCTCGCCAAGGCCATAGAGGCATACCGCAAGGCCGCCGGCGAGAACCTCACCGACGAGGAGCGCGCCGACGTCGAAAAGCGCGTCAGCGAGATGATGAGCCGCGAGATAATCGAGGTCGACGAGGCGCACGTCCCCGTCGAGATTCCCGTCGAAAAGTCGAGGGTCAGCGTGGGCCCGCCGACGCTGACGCGCTTTGAGAAGGCGAGGATCATCGGCGCGCGCGCGCTGCAGCTCTCCCTCGGCGCGCCGCCGTTCATCGACATACCGAGCACGGCGCACACGTCCCTCGACATCGCCATGAAGGAGCTCGACGAGCGCGTCCTCCCCATAGTCATAAAGCGCGTCCTCCCAAACGGCGACTACCAAAACATACCCCTAAACAGCTTTGCGCGCTAGGCCGCGGCGGCCTGGCGCGCGGCCCGCGGCGCCCCCCTGCGCCGGGCGATCCCGCGCTCCGGGCAGCCGCGCGGCGCAGGCCGCGCATGGACGCAATTGCGCGCGCCGGCCGCCGCCGCTGCCGCGCGCCGCCGGCGCGGCGCGCATGCGCCCTTGCCGCGAAAGGGCGCCGGCCGCGGACCGCTGCCCGCGCGTGCGCGTCACCAATGCCGCGCGGTTCCCCTCTGCCGGCCCCGCGCATGCGGGGGCCTGCGGCGCCGCCGCGCCCGCCGGCGCAGCGGCGCGGCGCGGCGCGGCGCGGGAACCGGCGCGGGCAAGAGCGCCGCCGGGGCGATAACGGGGCGCGTTCGCGCGGGCCGCGGCGCAGCGCGGGAACCGGCGCGGGCAAGAGCGCCGCGGCCCGGGGGGCGCCACGCCCGTGTCGGCATTGGCCCCCCTTGCGCGCGCTGCCCCTAGCCGCCGCCGGACTTTAGGAGCATGCTCTCGCACTCCTTGCAGACCTTTTCGTCAATGTTTGACTCTAGCTTGTGGTGTATCTCGCATATCAGCAGGCTGGAGCGCACATAGTCGCACATCCCGAGGAACATCGAGAGGCTAGAGGGCGTGTAGGCCATGTCCGAGGCGAGCTTGTCGCTGAGCTCCGTGAGCATGACCGAGATGCGGTCCTCGGCGAGGAGCTTGTCTATGAGGCGCTTGTCGCCGCGCACGCCTCGGATGTAGTTGCTCACGGCGGCCTGCGTGACGCCGAGCATCTTTGAGATCTCGTCCTCGCGGACCTTGTGGTTCTCGAAGAGCTTGCGCGCGAGGATTGCGCGCAGGGCCGGTATGAGCGTCTTTGACTCGATCTCGGCCGGCAGCAGCAACGCGCGCGCGGCCCCGCTCAAAAGAATTTAAAGGTATCAGCGCATGCGGGCAGCCGAAATGGGCGCGCACGGGGGGGCGGCCGCGGCCGTCCGCGGGGCCGTCAGGGGTGCCGTGGAGACCTGCGCGGCGGGCAGCGACGGCCCCGTGGTCGCCCTCTCTGGGGGCCTGGACAGCTCCATAGTCGCGGCCGCCCTCGCCGGCACGCCGGCCCGCTGCGTGAGCGTCGTGTCCGGCGACTGGGGCTCGCCGGACGCCGCCCACGCGCAGGCCATGGCCCGCCACGCCGGCCTGGGCCACGCCGTCGTCAACGCCGGCGCCGGCGAGGCCCTGGACGCCGCCGGCGAGGCCGTCGCCGCGCTCGGGACGTACTCGCCCATGGAGGTCCGCAGCGCCGCAGTCGCGTGCCTGGCCCTGCGCGCCGCGCGCGAGGCCGGCGCCGGGCCGCTGCTGACCGGCGACGGGGCCGACGAGCTCTTTGCGGGGTACTCGTTCCTAGTCTCCGCGCCGGCCGGCGAGCTCCGCGCGCGCCTGGACAGGCTGCAGGGCATAATGCACTTTCCGTCGCTGCGCCTCGCCGGGGCCATGGGCGTCCGTGCCGCCGCGCCGTTCCTGGACGAGCGCGTCGTGCGAGCCTCGCGCGCGCTGCCCGAGGGCCTCCTCGTGCGCGAGGAGCGCGGCGCCAGGGTCGGCAAGTGGATACTGCGCAAGGCCTTTGAGCGCGACGTCCCGCGCGGGATCGCCTGGCGCCAAAAGGTCCCGATGGCCGCCGGCTCCGGCCTCG
>RKSK01000057.1 GCA_007570915.1 Cenarchaeum sp. | reverse complement strand
GTACTCTTCTAGGTGTGGGGAACCCCCCGCCCGGCGCCGGCTCGTGCGCGAGCCGACCTTGTTGTATATAAGGAGGGCAAGAACGCCAAGCACGAACGCGGTGGCCAGGCTCAGGAGGACGGGCGGATCGGGTATCTCGACCTGCATCACGCAGCCCACAAAAAGACCGTGATATATTGTGATTGAATAACAATTATTCACAATTTGGCAAATAAAATTATCACAAAATCACCAACGGCGCGCCCAACAAATCACCTAAAATCACTTTTCGCACGCCTGCGCGATGATCTTGTCAAGGACGGTTGTGATTTCTGCCTCAAGATCAGGCGAAATGTCACCACCTTTGATCTCCCCGACCTTTTCGGCAAGATCAGACATCACACCAATGTCACGTGACTCTAGAACGCCCAGCCCATAAAGGAGGGCTACCGTATAGTAGAGGCGCCCGACCTTTTCCCTGGACTGGGCTGCCTGCCTATAGTAGGCGCCGCGGCTTATGCCCAGCCCCGGCCCAAGGCGGCGCCGCTGTCTTAGAATAATTTCAACTTGGCGCTCTGTAAACAGGGATTTTTTTATAATATGCCTGACAATTCCGTTAAATTCGCACCTCTCTGGGTCGCTCAAAGCTATACAAAACTGTGTGAATAGGCCCAAATAAACCCTAGCCGCACGCCTGCGCCCGGGCCGCGCGCGAGGCCCGACTTGGGGGCCTGCCCCCCACCCCGGACGGCCCCCTTGGGGGCTGCCTGCCCCGGGGGGCGGACTAGGCTTTAAAGCAGAGCGCCGCGGACGGGCGCCGAGATGGAGGCGGGGCAGACCGAACGCTACCTCGAGTCAGAGGCGAAGCGAAACCGCGCCGCGGTCCTCGTCCTTGTGGACTCTGAGTCCTCCGGGGACGGCGACTCGGCGCGCCTTGCCGCCGGGGCCGAGCGCGCCGGCGCCTCGGCCATACTAGTCGGCGGCTCCTCGGCGACCGACCAGATCGCGATGGCCCAGACCGTCGCGGCGATAAAGGCCGCGACGCGCCTTCCCGTGATACTCTTTCCCGGAAACGTCACCGGCGTCGTCCCACAGGCCGACGCGATACTGTTCAGCTCGCTGATGAACTCGGAGAACCCGTACTTTATCACGCAGGCCCAGGCCCTCGGCGCGCCGAGCGTGCTAAAGTTCGGGCTCGAGGCGATGCCGACTGCGTACCTCGTGGTCGGCGAGGGGACGTCTGCGTGGTTTGTCGGCTCTGCCCGCGGCATACCCCACTCAAAGCCGCGCATCGCCGCGGCGTACGCGCTCGCGGCGCGCTTTCTTGGGATGCGCCTGGTCTACCTCGAGGCCGGCTCGGGGGCCGCGGCCCCGGTCAGCCCGGAGATGGTTCGCGCCGTGCGGGGCGCGTTTGGCGGGACGCTGATCGTCGGCGGGGGGATACGCGACGCGGGCACGGCGAGGTCCCTGGCCGACGCCGGCGCCGACGCGCTAGTCGTCGGGACGCTCCTGGAGGGGTCGGGGGACGCGGGCCTGCGGGCACTCTCGGAGATCACGCGCGCGCTGCGCGGGGGGGAGGGGGGTGGCTAGCGGCGAGGCGCTCCTCGAGGGCGTCGAGATGCCGCCGCGCCACCGCGCCTACTATGCGTCGCTGCGCGCCGAGACCGAGAGGGCCCTCTCGAGGGCCAGGGAGGCAAAGGCCACGCTGGCCGACTCGACGCCAAAGATAGACGCGCTCCTGGCCCTCGACCTGGCCGACCGCGTCTCAAAGATGCTCGACATTGACGTCGCCGCGCGCCTGAGGGGCCTCCTGGAGGAGGAGGGCAAGGAGCGCGCGGCCCTCACGATAGCGCGCGAGATCGCCCTCGGGGCCCACATGCCGGCCGGCTCGGGCACGCTTGAGCGCCTCGACAGGGCCGTCAGGGTGGGCCTGGCCACGGTGACCGAGGGCGTCACGATAGCCCCCCTGCAGGGCATCGCCGAGGTCTCGCTGGGCAAGAACCGCGACGGCTCCGAGTACCTCTCGCTGTCCATAGCCGGCCCGATGAGGTCCGCGGGGGGGACAGAGTCTGCGGTCACGATGCTCATAGCCGACCACGTCCGGCAGGCCGCCGGCCTGGGCAGGTACAGGGCCGCCTCGTTTGACGACGAGCCGGGCCGCTTTGTCGAGGAGCTCCGCATATACGAGCGCGAGGCCTCGAACTTTCAGTACCGCGTGACCGACGAGGACATCATAAAGGTGATATCGAGCCTCCCCGTCTGCCTCGACGGCGTGGACACGGACCCCTACGAGGTCGTCAACCACAAGGGCATGGCCCGCATAAGGACCGACCGCGTGCGAGGCGGCGCGCTGCGCGTCCTCAACGACGGCCTCATCGGCCGCTCCAAAAAGCTCCTCCAGCGCGTCGAGCGCTACGGCATATCGGGGTGGGAGTGGCTCGCCGACCTCAAGGGCGCAACGCCAAAGCGCGCCGACGGCGACGACGAGGACGACACGGCGGCGTCGCGGCGCATGCGCGAGGTGATCACGGGCCGCTCGGTCCTCTCAAAGGCCGGCGCGCTCGGCGGGTTTCGCCTGCGCTACGGGCGCGCGTGCAACACGGGGTTCACGTCAGTCGGGATCCACCCCGCCGTCGCCGAGCTCCTCGACCACGTCGTCGCCGTCGGGACGCAGGTGAAGACGGACGTGCCGGGCAAGGGCGCGACCGTGGCGTTTGTCGACTCGATAGAGGCCCCCGTGGTCCGCCTCGCCGGCGGCGACGTCGTCAGGGTCCGCGACGCCGCGCACGCGGCCTCGATAAGGCCGTCAGTCGAGGAGATACTCCACCTCGGCGACATCCTCGTCTCGTTTGGCGACTTTGTCGAGAACGGCGCGGCAATGCCGCCGTCGGGGTACGTCGAGGAGTGGTGGGCCGCGGACCTGCGCGCGAGCCTCGGCGAGGGGCCGGCCGCCGAGGTCCTGCGCGGGGGCCGCCCGTCGCTGGCCAGGGCCCTCGAGATCTCCAGGTCCGCCGGCGTCCCGCTCCACCCCGCGCACCTCCACTACTGGGACTCGATCTCGGCCGGCGAGCTCGAGGCCCTCCTCTCCCCCGAGTCGCGCGGGGGCGGGCGCGTGGTCTACGGCGCAGCCGCCAAGGGGATCCTCGAGCGCCTCGCGGTCCCGCACAGGGCCGACGGCGCCTCGTGCGTCCTAGAGGGCGACGAGGCCGCGGCGTTTGAGGCGCTCCTCCTTGGGGCCCGGCCCGACGCGCGCGCCGCCGGCGGCGTCATCGAGGCGATCACGGCGGCCTCGGGGGTGGAGGTCCGCCCCAAGTTCTCGACGTCCGTCGCCGTGCGCGTGGGCAGGCCCGAAAAGGCCGCCGCGCGCAAGATGAAGCCGCCGGCCCACCTCCTCTTTCCCGTCGGCGACGACGGCGGCCCGCAGCGCAGCCTCGCAAAGGCCGCCGCGGCCAAGGCCGAGTTCTTCGCGGACATCTCGAGCAGGACCTGCGTGGAGTGCGGCGAGGCCTCGATAGCGGCCAGGTGCGCGTGCGGCGGCCAGACGAGGGTGCCCTCGCGCTGCCCGCGCTGCGGCGAGGAGACCGACGCCGACGAGTGCGCGCGCTGCGGGCGCAAGGCCGTCTCGCACGCGCACCGCCGCTTTGGCCTCGCGCGCGGGCTCGCCGCCGCGCAGGAGCGCGTCAGGGTCAGGGCCCGCGAGCCCCTCAAGGGCGTGAGGTCGCTCGCGGGCCACGGGAGGGTCGCCGAGCCCATCGAGAAGGGCCTCCTTCGCCAGGCCCACGGCCTCGAGGCGTTCAAGGACGGGACCGTGCGATACGAGGCGACGAACGCGCCGCTCACGCACTTTAGGCCAGAGTGGATCGGCGTGGCGCCCTCGCGCCTCAGGGAGCTCGGCTACGAGGCCGACGTCGAGGGGCGGCCGCTCGAGGGCCCCTCGCAGCTCGTCGAGATGTTCACGCAGGACGCGGTCATACCCACGGGCGCCGCCGAGTACCTGCTGGGCGCGTGCAAGTACATAGACGCCGAGCTCGGGCGCCTCTACGGCCAGGCCCCCTACTACAACGCGAAAACCACCGAGGACCTCGTGGGCCAGCTCGTCGTCGGCCTCGCGCCGCACACGTCCGTCGGGATCGTCACGCGCGTCATCGGGTTTGCCCCCACGCACGTCTGCCTCGGGACCCCCAACTGGCACTCGGCCAAGAGGCGCGACGCCGACGGCGACGCCGACGCGCTGATGATGCTCCTCGACGTGTTCCTCAACTTTTCGCGCGAGTTTCTCTCGGACAGGATAGGCGGCCTCATGGACGCGCCGCTCCTCGTGCAGCCGTACGTCCTGCCGCACGAGGCCCAGTCGCAGGCCCACAACCTCGAGGTCGTCAAAGACCTGCCGCTGGAGTTCTTTGAGGCGACGCTGTCCGGCCCAAGGGCGACCGACGTGAAATGCGTCGAGACGGTCAAGTCGCGCCTCGAGGCCGGCGGCATGTACGAGGGGTACGCGTTCACGCACGCGACGTCCTCGATATCGACGTCGAGGCCGAGGAGCGCCTACTCGACGCTCGGGTCCATGGACGAAAAGCTCGAGATGCAGATCCGCGTCGCCGACAAGATCAACGCCGTCGACACGGCCGAGATCGTCTCCAACGTGATATCGACGCACCTCGTGCCCGACCTCGTCGGCAACCTGCGCGCCTACGCGACGCAAGAGTTCCGCTGCACGAAATGCGGCGCCAAGTACCGCCGCGTCCCGCTCGCCGGCGGGTGCACGGGGACCGCCGGCGGCGGCAGGTGCGCCAACCCGCTCACGGCGACGATAACGCGCGCGTCAGTCGAAAAGTACCTGCGCATGGCCGCGCGCCTCGTCGAAAAGTACGACGTGGGGGCCTACCAGCGCGGGCGCATCCGCGCCATGGCCCGCGAGATAGAGATGGTCTTTGGGAGCGCCGGCGGCAGCCAGACGGTCATGGGCGACTATGCCTAGCGCAGCCTGACGTACTCGTAGGCGCCGCGCCGGCCGTCAAAGCAGTAGCGGGCCCTCTGGTGGCCGCGGCGCAGCTCGCGCGCGGCGCGCCTGACGCGCGCCGCGTCGGCGCCGTCGACGACGACGGCCTTGATGAGCGCGGCGATCTCGGCCATCTCGCCGCCGCGCATCCCCAGGCGCGTCACCTCCGACACGCCGAGGCGTATGCCGCCGGGTTTCATGTAGTTGCGGCCCGCGCGTATGTCGCCGGGTATGAGCTGGCGGTTGACGATGATGTTGGCCCGCTCGAGGGCCCGCTCGACTGTCCCGCCGTCGGCGTGGTCCCAGACGTTGACTGCGACCTGGTGCGACTCTGTGAACCCGCGCCTCTCTCCGAGCACGTTGAGGCCCAGCGAGCTGAGCTCGCCGGCGAGGCGCCTGGCGTTGGAGACGACCTGCTCGGCGTACTTGCGCCCAAACTCTATCGCCTCGGCGAACGCGACGGCCTTTGCGGCCATGTGGTGTATGTGGTGGCTGCTCGTCAGGCCGGGGAACACGGCGCGCTTTATGGCCTCGGCGTGCGACCTTGACCCTAGCACGAGGCCCCCCTGGGGCCCAAAGAGCGTCTTGTGCGTGCTGAGCGTCATCGTGTCGGCGCCCTCGCGCAGCGGGTCCTGGAACCTCCCCCCCGCGATGAGGCCGGCGACATGCGCGGCGTCATAGTTTACATGCACCTTGCGCGAACTGAAAAAACCGGAGAGCTCCTTTACGGGGTGCGGGAACAAAAAGAGCGACCCGCCGAGCATCGCGATCTTGGGGGCGCGCGGCCCCCTGAGCGAGCGGACCTTTTTCTTTGTCGCGTCGACGTCGATGGCCATCTCGTCGGCGTCAAAGGGGTAAAACTCGATGTCAAGGCCGTGGACGAGGCCCGCGGTGCCGGCGTGCTCGCGCTTGCCGTGCGAGATGTGGCCGCCGGCGGGGATCGACGGGGCCATCATCACGTCGCCGGGCTCGCTGAACGCCGAGTAGACGGCGAGGTTTGCGACGACGCCCGAGGTGGGCCTCACGTCGGCAAACTCTGCCCTGAAGAGGCGCCTGGCCAGGCCCATGCACTCGACCTCGACCCTGTCGATGTGCTCGCAGCCGGCGTAGACGCGCTCGCCGGGCCAGCCCTCGGCGTAGCGGTTGCCAAAGTCCGAGAGGAGGGCCTCGCGCACGGCCGGCGAGGGTATGTTCTCGCTGGCGATCAGCGGTATGGCCTCCGAGAAGAGGCGGCTGTGGTCGCGCAGCGCGCCGAACACGCGCGAGTACGCCTCCCTCGCCCTGGACCGGCCCCCGGCG
>RKSK01000208.1 GCA_007570915.1 Cenarchaeum sp. | reverse complement strand
GCCCCCTCGGGCGCGCGGCGGGCGAGACAAAGCGGTACGCCGCGAGGATCGCAAAGGATCCCAAGGCGTGCCAGATGTTCCCCGCGATAAGCGAGGGCAGCGGGCTCGCCGGGACGCCCTGCTGCGTCCGGGGGCACCTCGCCGGCCTCGTAGCCGCCGCGGGCCGGAGGCCCACAAAGGCCGAGATGGGCAGGCTCGTGCACGACACGCTGCACGACCCGAGCGTGCGCGACATGGCAGTTAACATGCAGGCGGACGCAAAGTTTCCCGGCACGCCGCACCCGCCTCGCGAGTACTGAGCCGGCCGCGGCGGGCGCGCTGCCGCGGCGCGCGGCTCGGGGCCGGCCTAGCGCCTCGCGCAGGCGCGCGACCGGGGGCGGAGCAGCTCAACTATGAGCGCCACGGCGGGGCCCGCGCCGATCCCGACGGCGAGGCCCCATCGGTGGCGCGCCCGCATGGACTCCCGAAACCGCCCCATCGCCCTTATGCGCACGGCGGGCAGCGCCCCCTCCAGCCCCCGCCTCGCCGCGCGGATCGCAAGTGCGTCGGGCAGCCGGACGCCGATGACGCACGCGCGGGCGCCGCCGGCGCGGGAATCAGATTTCCTCCGCGTCGTCCCTGTCAAGCTCGTTTTTTGGGTTGCTCCATGGCGCAATTATGTAGATCGTTCTGCCGTCGCCATACAGCTCCACAAGATCCTTGCGATCCTCGGGGGCGCTGCCATCGTAAAACTTGCCGGTTTCAAGCGAATACGAGCCCGACTTGCCGGGCGGCACGGAAAATTCCCTGTAGGCAGCCCAGGCACCCTCAAACGATATCGCGCTGGCGCGGCTTGCGATGTCTTCCCTGCTGCAAAATCGACGAGTGGCCATGGCCCATCAGCGCATGACCCCTATTTGTTCGAGCGCCTTTTTTGTGTACTCTGGATACGCGCTGTGGATGTGGGCAGCAAGGAGATCCGCCGAGCGGTCGTCCTTGAATTCCGCAAGGAGCTCCTTTATGAGCGCGATGTCGTCCCCAAATGCCCCCTGAAGCTCCCGGTACATCTCTTTTCCGCTGTCTGTGAGCCCATAGGCGGGTGGCTCGCCGTTGGCGGTGTGGGCGGGGGACGCCTCGACCAGGCCCCTCCGTACGGCGCTGCGCAAACGGCGCTCAAGTATGCTGCTGTGCGGCCCTAGCCTGCCAGGCTTCCACCCAAACAGCGTGAACAGATCCATTGTCTTTTTAGAGTACATGTTGACGTCAACCAGAAACGCGCACCCCCGCAGGCGCGCCGTTCCCACAGCCCCTCCCGCCGCCCCGAGCAGGAGAACCAGGGCGCGCTCGGTGGAGATCGTCTCGCGCCCCATGCGCTCGAGCTCTTCTGACACCGCGTCGTGAACCTCTGTTGGGAGGCTGTCCTCCCTTATGACGCCAAAGCGCAGGCCTGCTATGACCTCCTCTACGCTAATAGAGTCCCCCTCAACGCCCGGCGCAAACGTGTTCTTGAACGCCCTTGCAGTCATTGCTGTGCCGCGCGTGGGGGAGCCATGATATTAAGGTGATCCTGCCGGAGGCCCCGTTGCGCAAATAGGCGCGGTTTTTGGCAGGTTTGGCCGTTTTTGCGCCCACGACGCGGCGTGGCGCGGCCGCGCGCGATCCCCCGGTTGGTTAATAGCCCCCGACATTTGCCCGCGCCCCCGATGGCAGCGCAGGCCACAGCAGACGGCCCCCTCGAGCAGGCGGTGAGCGAGACAAAGAGGTACATGGCGAGCATAGCGGGCGACCCGGAGGCGTGCCCCATGTTCCCCGTGATAAACGAGTGCAACGGGACATCCGAGGCGCTCTGCTACATCCAGGGGCACCTCGCCGGCCTCGTTGCCGCGTCGGGCCAGAGGCCCACAAAGGCCGAGATGGACGAGGTTGTGCTCGACACGCTCAACGACCCCAGCATGCGCGAGATCATACTCAAGGTGCAGGCGGACGTGAAGTTTCCCGACACGCCGTACCCGCCGCGCGAGTACTGAGCCGGCGGGGCCGCGGATCCGCAAGCTGTTACAAGGGTGCCCGGTGGCAGCGCCCCGATGGCGCAGCGGGGCGGGCCGAGGATCGCGACATTTGGCGACGACTTTAGCTATAGCCGCATTGCCACACGCCGAATGTTTGGGGGCGCGGCTGACGTGCGCGCCATGGACAGCCTTGAGGCGTGCCCGGTGGAGGTTCCCGCGCACAGGGCCGACATTGCCGTGGTGCCGGCCCACAACACGGAGAACGGGGGCATTGCCGGCATGGGTGGCGTCCCCCTGGCATACATGGCAGAGCCCATGGGCCTTTGCGTTCTCGCCGCGCTCGAGCTCCCGGTGGGCCACGTGCTGGCGCCCTTTGGGAGGCTCGAGGATATCATCACGGTGCGCTCGAGTGGCGTGGCGCTTGCGCAGCGCTCCAGGATCATAGAGGCACGGGTGGAGGCAGCTCTCCGTAATCCCGGGCAACCCCGTACCGCTCAGCTCGTCGGCCGCCGCGAGGTACGTCGCGGGCAAGCGGGTTCCCTTCATCGCGGCGATCTGCAGCGAGGGCGCCGCCGTCCACTATGGCGTGCCCATAGTGAAAAGGAACATCGCAAACTCGCCGGACAACGCCACGGCATTTCACGCGTATGTCATGGCCGACTCGGACATTCCCGCGCCGGGATCCCGCGGGCCGTAGCGGCGGCGGGCAGGGGAGGCGCAGATGGGCCGGGAGCCGGCGGGGAGCTGTAGCGCGCCCAGGGCGGTGACGAGGACGGTCGCCTCGGCAGCGCAGGGCCTGCGCCATAGATCCCAAATGCGGGAACCCGGGGGCCGCCCAGGGCGCCGGCCTGGCCGCTATGGCATGGCTGAGAGGAGCGGCAGCAGGCCGTCTATGGCCGCCGCCACGGCGACGCCGCTGGCGATGGCGACCAGGACGTCCATGCGGCGCTTTTCCCAAACCGACTCGCGAAACCTGGTAATGACCCTGACGCTTGCGTCCGGAAGGCGCCTTTCTGCCTGCGCCCTCATCTCTCGCACGTCAAACCCCGCCGGCAGCTCAACCTCGACAAGGCAGGAGTGCGAGCTTCCGACGACTGCAACCCGCGGAAAGTCGCTGACCTGCACCCCCAGCACCTCCTCGAGCACCGGCCTGATCTCCTCGTCAAAGTCCACGTGCAGGGGATAGACTATGACTATTGACAGCGTTTGGTTCATCTAGTACTTGACGCTGAGCTCTATGTCTATGACGTCGTCGCCGGCCTTTGCCAGCGCATCCCATCTCCGCCGTCCCCCCCGTCAGGCTCCCCCCGCCGCGGCCAGCAGGGCGTTGTAGATCGCGACCTTGCGGGCGACCTCCTTTACGGCGTTCTCCCACTTGCGGGCCGCCACGTGCCCGCCCAGCGTGCGCTTGAATGTCGAGAACACGTACTCCACCATGGACCTTATGGACTGGCCCACGTCGACCTTCCAGTCCTCCCGAAACGCCAGCCTGTCCTTGCGCCTGACGCGCCCGACGTCCACGCCGCGCGCCGCCGCGCCGCGGGCGCCCGCGAGCTGCCACGCGGCCTCCTCGTGCCACCCCTCCGTGCCGTTGGACCGCCCCGAGTCGGTGATCCTGATCGGCGCGCACAGGCGGCACCCCGCCTCGCGCGCAATCGCAAAGTTCTTGCGCGAGCTGTACGCCCCGTCGCCGTGGACCGGCGGCCTCTCCCCGTTCCTCCCCCGCAGCGCGCCTGTCCTCTTCAGCTCCCCGACGGCCGGCCCGAACGCCGCGCTGTCGCCGGTGCGGTCGTTGGTGAGCACCGCGACAAGTATCCTCCTGGTCCGGGTCCCGACGGCGGCCGTGAGCTTGTGGTTGTCCCTTCTACCGACCTCCCGCCCCCACTTCTCGAGCCTGCCGGCGCTCCTGTTGCCAGTGGAGAGGAACGTCGCGTCGATGGCGGCGCCCGGCTCGGGTCTGCGGCCCGGGCCGGCGGTGATCACGGCCATGCCGCCGCGGTGCGCTACCGTCGTGCCACGGCGCGCCGCGGCGCCGCGCCTGCGCCTGCGCCGCGCGCTGACCTCCGGGACTCCGCCCCTCTCCCTGACCAGCACGTCAAACTCGCCCACGCGCAGGACGCCGTCAACCTCGCGGATCTCCAGCGCGTTTATCCGCCTGCACAGCTGCGGGGCGGTTATCGTGCACAGCCCGCCGGTGATCTTTTGCACGTACCCCTCAAGCTCAAGGTACGACATGTGCTTGATGTCCCTTGCGACGGCGAGCTCTGCCATGAGGACGTCGCTGATGGTGAACGGCGCCCCGCGCTTGCCGATGTTCACGCGCAGCAGCTCGGCGGCCTCCAGCGCGTGGTCCACGATGACGGCCATGGCCATGCCGCGGAGGATGGCCGCCATCTTGGATGCCCTCCGCCTCTCCCTAACCTCGGCCGTCACGCGCGCCAACGGGCGCCCCGACGGATCTCCCGATCAATACGCGTTTCGGTTTGCATGTGCGGATCTTTTGGTCAAAGGTTTTGGATCCGCG
This sequence comes from Cenarchaeum sp., assembly GCA_007570915.1. Lineage (GTDB taxonomy): Archaea > Thermoproteota > Nitrososphaeria > Nitrososphaerales > Nitrosopumilaceae > JAHRAL01. Next base: position 47 of record RKSK01000208.1, on the reverse strand, counting down.
CCCCGCGCGGCGGGCCGTGCCACACCGCGCGGCGGGCGCGAAAACGG
>RKSK01000039.1 GCA_007570915.1 Cenarchaeum sp. | reverse complement strand
TCGGGCGAGGGCGTCAGGGCCGCGTCCAACGTCGCGCTCCACGGCGCGACGGCCCTCGTGTACAACTATTCGCGCCAGGTCGCCGCGACGGACCCCAACGGGCCCGTCGAGTTCTCCGTGACGCTGCGCGACAGGGCCGGCAACGAGGCGTCCGTCACGCACGCGGGCCTCGCCGGCGTCGCCGCGCGCGAGGGCGCCGGCCAGCTCCACGGCTACCGCGTGTCGGTGGACACCGTCGCGCCCTCGGCGTCTGCGTCGTTTGCCTCGCGCTCGTCGATAGCCGTCGCGTTCAGCGAGGCGATCGCCGAGCCCTCGGAGCAGGATCTCGCGGCCGTCACGGTGACCGTGCCCGACGGCGATGACGCCGGCACAGAGCCCGACGACGCGCTGGCCGCCTCCCCCGCCGCGTCGTACGACTCGGCCACGCGCACGCTCACGCTGGCCCTCGCGCGCGACGCCGGCGCGAGCGAGGCCCACACGGTGACGCTGCCGGAGTCGTTTGCCGACGAGGCCGGCAACCCCGCCTCGTTTGGCGAGACGGGCCTCTCGACGACGGTGACCTTCCACGCGCAGGCCTCCTTTTCGGCCAGGACGGCGAGCCTGACCACGACGGTCGTCACGTTTGCCGGCGACCTGTCTGGCACGCTTGACGCGCGCGACTGGACGGTGGCCGACGACGACGACCTCGACGCCGCGACGGGCGAGGGCAGGGCAGTCGCGTCCGTCTCGGCCACCGGCGACGGCGGGACATTTGTGGCGACGCCGGCCGTGAGGGCCGACGGCGCGGTGACGCCGGCCGCGGTCGCGGCCATCACGGGGGCCGGCGCGCGGTCCATCACGATCACGCACGATGCCCTCTCCTCGACGGCCTCGACGCCCGAGGTGGTCTACGCGAGGCCTGCGGCCGAGCCCGCCGGCGGGCGCCTCGCCGAGGGCTCCGGCGAGGTGGCCAGCGGCGCCGACGAGGCCGACGACGGCGTCGCCCCGACGCTCTCGGCGCGCTTCAAGTCGGCGTCGACAATTACAATCCTCGCCAGCGAGGCCCTTGGCGCCGCGACGCTCACGGACGCGTCGTTCTCGGTGGCGGAGGACGGCGGCGGCGCGGTGCCCCTGGCCGCGCGCGACGACTCGGCGACCCCGCCGGTGGCGCCCGTCTCGTACTCGGCCGGCCCGCCGCCTGCCGTCGAGATCACGCTTGAGAGGGGCGTGCCGCCCGGCGTCCGCGCGTACACCATCACGCCGTCGGCCTCGATCGCCGACGCGGCGGGCAACGCGTACACGGCCGGCCCCATAGGGGCGGTCCTCGACACCAACGGCCCGACGTTCAAGGCGCGCTTTGGCGGCGACCGCGAGCTCGTGCTGGACTTTAGCGAGGCCCTCGACGAGTCCACGGTCACGCCGGCCAACCTGCGCGTCACGGAGAGCTTTGGCCGCAACATTGGCTTTGCGAGGTCCCCGGTGGGCGTAGAGTCGGCCGTGTACGCCGGCGAGGCGCCGACGGGCGGCAGACTTGAGGGCCCGCCCTCGACTGTCACGCTCAACCTCGCCGCGGACGCTAGGGAGGGCTGGGCGTACACGATAAGCCCCACCATCGGGCTCACCGACTATAACGGCCGCCCGTTCTTTTCGGACCCCGTGGTGATCGTGCGCGACACGATACACCCGACGTTCACGCCCAGGTTCCTCTCCGGCACGCTCTTTGTCCTAGAGTTCAGCGAGCCCCTCGCCGACCCCACGGTCACGGCGGCCAACGTCCCGCTGACGGCCCCCGACGACACGAACACTCCGCACGACGCCGACACGGATCCGGACCCTGTCCGGCTCGTAAAGGAGGACCTGATCGACATCCCGCCGACGCTGCCCATCGCGCACTCGCGGGGCACAGAGCCGACCACGCCCAACCCCGCCGGCACGCCCTCGACTGTCACGCTGCGCCTCGCCGAGCCGGCGACAAACGGCGTGACGTACACGGTGCGCCCGACGGCCTCGCTCACCGACATCAACGGCCTGCCGTACATGGGCGGCCCGATGTCCGTGACCCGCGACACCACCCCGCCGACGGTAACGCAGGCGTACTTTGACGGCCGGCGGACCATAGTCCTAGAGTTCAGCGAGGCCCTCGTCCCCTCGACGGTCCCCGGCGCCTTTGACGCCTTTGTGATCAACGAGGCCGGCGCCGCCGGCCTGCGGTCACTCGCCGTGGCCGACGCGCTGGCCAACCCGCCAGTCGTCCCTGCCGCCTATGTGCCCGGCACGCCCGGCACGCCGCCTAAGGTCAGGCTCACGCTGGCCGCCGACGCCACGGACGGCGAGTCGCACCGCGTGACGGTGCTGCCTAGCCTGCGCGACCTCAACAACACGCCGTACATAGGCCCCGCCGTGGACGTGACGTACACGGACGACGCGCTGTCCGCCGAGGCCTCGTTCTCGGGCACGCGCACGATAGTCCTGGACTTTAACAAGGCAGTCGGCTTCCCAGGCCTGCTCTCCGACTCCAGCTTTATGCTCACGCTGCCCGACGGCACGCTAGATGCTGGCGGCGACGGCCCAGACAAGGTGCCGGGCTCTCCGGCGGGACAGAGCTCGTGCTGGCCCACGCGTCGCTCGCCTCGACGGCCTCGACGCCGAGGGTAGAGTACACGGTGCCCGCAGCCGGCCTGTCAGTCGGCGGGACCGCGCTGCGGCCCGGCGGCGTGTGGGCCGTCGAGGCCTCCGAGACGGTGCCCCCGAGCATACTCTCAGAGTCCCTCAACGCCGACGGCTCGGAGGCCAGGTTTGGGGCCGGCGAGCCGCTGCGCGCCGACCTGTCCGCGTCGCGGGCCACGGTCGCCACGGACTCGTCAGGGCAGAGCCTGCTGCGCTACGTGCCCGCCACCTCGCTCTCGCTTGAGGGCGACTCGACCGTCGTGATCGCGATCGACCCGCCGCTCAAGAGCGGCACGCACTGGGTAGAGCTGTCCACCTTTGCCGACGCGCGCGGCAACGTGAACGGAGGCCACGCGAGGCAGATCACGCTCGACTCGGCGGCCCCAGAGGTGGCGTCGGCCAGGACGAGCAGCCTGGAGACTACGGTGGTGACGCTCGACGAGCCGGTCAGCGGCACGCTGCGCGCGGCGGACTGGGAGATAACGGACGACGACGACGGCGACGGGACGGACGACGAGGCCAGGGCCGTCCTCTCGGTGCGCGCCGGCTCGCACGCGTCCGCCGAGGCCGAGACGGCCCGCCAGGCGACGGCCACGCTCTCCTCCGAGTCGGTCTTTACAGTCACGCACGCGGCGCTCTCCTCGCCGTCCTCGACGCCAGAGGTCGCGTACGCGCGGCCCGCGTCGCTGCCCACGGGCCAGGCGTACCTGACCGACGCCGAAGCGTCCCCCGGCCCGTACCGCCTCGACAGCCACCCCGTGCCGGCAAGGGCGGCGGCTGACCCGCTCCCCGCCACCGTCGCCGAGCCCACGCCGCACGCGTCTGACGGCATAGACCCGATGGCCACGGCCCTGGCCGTGTCCGTGACCGACATGGGCCAGGCGGCCGCGCGCACGGGCGAGCACTCGCACCGTGCCAACGCCGGCGACACGATAGAGGTGTCGCTCACGCTAGACGAGGCCGCCGAGGCCTCGATGGAGGGCGCGCCCATGATAACAATCCCGGCAGACGCGAGCGCGAGGGGCGGCGGCGACGAGATGGACGGCGACGGCGAGCCTGCCGCCGTCGCCATGGGCGACGCCGGCGACGGCGACGCGGCGACGTGGTCGCACTCGTTCACAGTGGACGCCGCCGACGGCGAGGGCGACATGGCGTTCACGATCGACCTGTCCGACGCGGCCGGCTCCAACATGGTCACGCTCACGCAGGCGGACATCACGGGGAGCGGCAGGACAGCGGCCATAGACGTCACGGCGCCCACGGCCACGGCGGAGTTTGTCTTGGCGGCGCTGCGAGTCACGTTCAGCGAGGACGTCCTGGCCCCCGACGGCGTGTTTGACGCCACCGTCACGCTTGCCGACGGCATGACCGAGGGGACGGCGAGGGCGCTCGTCATTGGGACGAGGATCATGTCCGTAAACCTCGACGAGCTCGCCGGCGCGGCAGGCACGTACTCTGTGGCGATACCTTCCACGATAACAGACCTTGCGGGCAACGCAGCGCCGGCCTCTGCGGAAGCGGCGTACACGCCCCGCGCAGAGTTTGCCGCCGAGACGCAGAGCGCGACGTCCACGCTAGTGACGTTTGCGGGCGGCAGCATTGGCGGCACTCTCGACACGGCCCA